>JBLRWR010000053.1:0-10761 GCA_047921135.1 Candidatus Brevefilum sp. | reverse complement strand
ATCCACTGCCCGGAATGCGGCGCGCTGCCCGTCCCGGAAGACCAGCTGCCATTGGAACTGCCGATGGACGTGGAATGGCTGCCCACCGGCGAAAGCCCGCTCAAGCTGCACCCCACCTGGCGCTTCACCACCTGCCCCCATTGCGGCGGCGAGGCCGAACGCGAGACCGACACCATGGACACCTTCATGTGTTCCAGTTGGTACCACCTGCGATACCTGAGTCCATGGTATGACCAGTACCCCTTCGACCCGCAGGAATATGACTACTGGATGCCGGTGGATACCTATACTGGCGGCATCGAACACGCTACCATGCACCTGATCTACACGCGCTTCTTTCATAAGGCCTGCCGCGACCTGGGCATCACCAAGGGTGATGAGCCTATGACGCAATTGCGCAACCAGGGCATGGTCTTGGGCGAAGACCACGAGAAGATGTCCAAAAGCCGCGGTAACGTCATCGCGCCGGATGACCTGGTAGCCGCCTATGGCGCTGATGCCGTGCGGGCTTACCTGATGTTCTTTGCCCGCTGGGAGCTGGGCGCCCCGTGGAACTCCAGCGGCATCGAAGGCAGCATCCGCTGGCTGCGGAAGGTGTGGTTCACCTTCCTGGAGCCCCCAACAAAGGCAGGGACCGCCAGCCAGGAAACTTTGCGCAACATGCGGCGCAAAGTGCACCAAACCTTGCAAGCCGTTACTTACGATTTTGAAACCTTCAACTTCAACACGATTGTCTCTGGCCTGATGGAGCTGATCAACGAGATGATGGCGGCCAAATCAGCCGGCGCTTACGGGGCACAAGCCTGGAAGGAAGCGGAGAGCATCTATCTGCGCATGCTGGCCCCGGTCTGCCCCCACATTGCTGAGGAGCTGTGGGCCCGCACCGGGCACCCCTATGCCATTCACAACCAGCCCTGGCCGGAAGTGGATGAGGAGGCGGCCAAAGAAGACCAGATCACCCTGATTGTGCAGGTGAATGGCAAACTGCGCGATCGGATAACCGTGCCCATCAACATCAGTGAGGTAGAGGCTAAAGCCGCCGCCCTGGCGAGCGAAAACGTCCAAACCTACATTGCTGGGGGAGCACCGAAAAAGGTCATTTATGTACCTGGCCGCTTGGTGAATATTGTGGTGTAAAAAGCACCGTGTGTTGATTTCTTGTCAATACAAACTATTGAGGCGCCTGCCCAGGCGCCTCTTTTTTTAGCGCTACGGAATTGGCGATGGGTTGTTTTGCGATAGCGACTTGGCGCATCCTGATGCTATAATCAGCCCATCATTAAACTGCCTTAGAGGAGTGCACGGATGCATTTTGAAAATCATAACTGGATGCAAGTTGATGACTACCTCAAAACCGAGGACCGGGTCATGCTGGTGCTGGGCGCGTGTGAGCAGCATGGCTACCTGAGCCTGCTGACCGATGTGAAGATCCCCCTGGCCCTGGCCAACAAAGCTGCCCAGCAGAGCGGCATCTTGGTGGCGCCCCCGGTCAATTTTGGCTGCTCGCCCTATTTCCTGGATTATCCCGGCACCATCAGCCTCAGGCTGCACACCTACCTGGACCTGGTCGAGGACATCCTGTGTTCTTTATATGGCGTGGGCTTTCGGCGGGTGCTGATCCTTAACGGGCATGGCGGCAACCTGCCGGTCAAAACCCACCTGGTGGAACTGCTCAACCAGTTGCCAGACCTGCACTTGCGCTGGTACGACTGGTGGATGACCCCGACCGTGGAACGCATTGCCCAGAAATATGACCTGGCCCCTGAGCATGGCAACTGGCTGGAAGCCTTTCCCTTTACCACCGTTGTTGAGCTGCCACACAGCACTAAGCCGGTCATCAGCAACGGGCCAGCGATCCTCGGGAAAGCGGAGACCCGCCAGACCTATGGCGATGGGGCCTTTGGCGGCGCTTACCAGGCAGCCCCGGAGGTGATGAAGGAGCTGTTTGAGGCTTGCCTGGCGGACGTGATGAAGCTGTTAACCTTCAATGAGGAGACGCTTGACACAGGTGACGTTGATTAAGCTAAACCACCAAGCCGTTGATGTCCATTTGCCGGGCTTGTTTGGCATCATCCCAGCACGGTACCAGGTTTAGCCTGGGAGTGTTATAATCAAATTGAAAATACCCACCAACAAATCAAAGAAAGGTTGACAATCGAGATGACTTGTTGCCATCATGAAAAGACAACTGTGACCACTGATAAAGCGCCCAAAGCCCTCGGGCCTTATTCAGCCGGTGTGACTACGGGCTATATGGTATTTACCGCCGGCCAGGTGGGCATTGATCCTGCCATAGGCAAGATTGTCGAGGGCGGCATCCAGGCACAGACGAAGCAAGCCCTCACCAACGTGCGCTCTGTCCTTGAAGCAGCCGGTACCAGTATGCAAAATGTGGTCAAAACGACTGTTTTCTTGCAGGATATGGGTGAATTCGCATTGATGAACGAGGTGTATGCCACCTTTTTCACCGGCAATTATCCCGCCCGGTCAGCCGTCCAGGTGGCCGCCCTGCCAGCAGGCGCTGCGGTTGAAATTGAGGCGATTGCCCTGCTACCCTGCGATTGTGACGAACAATAAGCTTCAGCAACCATAAACTTGCTGAAGGCTTGTTGACCTGACGCGGGCTACAAACCCGCATCAGGTCAGCCAAATACTGCTTTGTTACCTCATTCTCGCCCTATTTAATCTTGAGGTTTAAAACCGTATTTAAGACAAATGCCTAAACCGAAAATGAGTGTCGAAACCTCGATCATTGTGCCCTGCTATAACGAAGCGGGAACTATTCACCTTTTACTGGATGCGCTGTATGCGCAAACCTATCCGCGCGCGGATATGGAGGTGATCATCGCGGATGGCGGGTCTAGCGATGGCACTCAAGCCCTCATCCAGGCATGGGTACAGGACCATCCGGACCTGGCCCTGCGGGTGGTAGAAAACCGTGCCCGCATCATCCCGGCGGCCTTAAATGTGGCCATCAGGGCCTCTCGTGGTGAATATATTGTGCGGTTGGACGCCCATTCCAGGCCAGACCGGGATTATGTCGAAAGGGCTGTGGCGGCGATTGTTGAAGGTTGCGGGCAAAATGTGGGCGGTGCCTGGGATATCCAGCCCAGCAGCACGCATTGGATCGCCCGCAGTATTGCGGCAGCGGCCGGTCACCCCATCGGGGTGGGGGATGCACGTTATCGTTATAGCGACCAGGCGGGCTTTGTGGACACGGTGCCCTTTGGCGCCTTTAGACGCGAGCTAATTAACCAGGTTGGTTTTTTTGATGAAACCCTGCTGACCAACGAGGATTATGAGTTCAATACCCGGGTCCGCCAGGCAGGCGGCCAAATCTGGTTTGACCCCCGCATCCGTTCGGTTTATTATGCCCGCGAGAGCCTGCCTGCGCTGGCGCGCCAGTACTGGCGCTATGGCTACTGGAAGGTGCAGATGCTGCGCCGTTACCCGCGCACAATCCGCTGGCGTCAGGCACTGCCGCCAACCTTTGTGGCCGGGCTGATCCTGCTGGTTCTGTTGGCGCCTTTTCTAGCCGCAGCCCGCTATGTGCTGGCTGCTACCGTGGCCATTTATGGGTTCATCCTGCTGATGACGGGCATTCAACTGGGTTTGCGGCATAAATCGCTGGCATTTTGGCTGGGTGTTCCCCTGGCAATCGCCTGTATGCACTTTTCGTGGGGTATAGGCTTCCTGTGGGGCCTGTTTTCGCCCCAAAAAGAGAAATAAAGGTTAAAATAACGCTTATGAATACCCAACCACGGCCAAAACGATGGCAGCTGCGTGCTTCTGAGCGCGTGGCGATCCTGTTAATTGGCGATTTTTTGGTGGCAGCCCTATCGTTATTTTTAGCGCTCTACATTTGGGCCGCTGGCGATGCCTGGATGGAATTTTCCCTTGAATTCATCGTTGACCGGCCGCCTTTCTGGTATTTCTTGCTGCCCTTCTTTTGGATTGTGTTGCTGATTGAACTTTACGACATTCTCCGTGCCAGCAATCCCCGTGAAACCCTGAAAGGTATTGGGTTAGCCACCCTGATCTATGCGCTGGTTTATTTGCTGGTATACTTCACCTCTGCACCCAACTCGCTCCCCCGCCGGGGTGTATCCGTCTTTATTGTCTTGGTTGCCCTGTTGACTGTGTTATGGCGGCTGGCTTATATCCGCATGTTCACCGCACCCCATCTCTTGCGCCGGGTGTTGATTATCGGTGCGGGTAAGGCCGGTACGACCCTGGTGGATGTGCTTGCAGAACTGTGGCCCCCGCCCTTTTTCACCGTTGGCCTGATCGATGATGACCCTGAAAAACTGGGCTCAAAGGTGGGCAGTTTTTCCATTTTGGGCGCGTCTCACGACCTGATCGACCTGGTCCACGAACACCAGGTCACGGATTTGATTTTGGCCATCAGCGGTGAGATGAAGGGTGACATGTTCCAGGCGATCCTGACCGCGCAGGAAATGGGCGTCAACCTGACCCCCATGCCCCAGGTCTACGAAGAGCTGCTGGCACGGGTGCCCATTTTTTTACTGGAAGCCGAATGGGTCGTGCGTTCCTTTGTGGAGAAGACCCACACCAGCACACTTTACCAGCTAGCCAAGAGCCTGATCGATTTTACCGGCGGGTTGATCGGCACGTTGATGATGGTTGGGTTTTACCCTTTGATCAGCCTGGCCATCCTGCTCGAATCCGGTTTCCCAATCTTTTTCACCCAGGAGCGCCTGGGTCGGGGCGGTCAGCCCTACAAGATGGTCAAATTCCGCACGATGGAACGGGATGCTGAACGGGACGGTCAAGCCCGCATGGCGGAGGAACATGATCAACGCGTCACCAAGGTGGGCTGGTTCCTGCGTAAAACGCACCTGGATGAGCTGCCGCAGTTCATCAATGTGCTGCGCGGTGAGATGAGCCTGGTGGGCCCACGGGCAGAACGCCCGCAATTGGTGACCTACTTCCAGAAAGAGATCCCCTTTTACCGGGCGCGCTTACTCGTTAAGCCTGGGATCACAGGCTGGGCGCAAATCAACTTCGGTTATGCCGGCACGGTAGAAGAGACAGCCATCAAGCTGGAATATGACCTGTATTATATTGAACACCGTAACCTGTTAATGGATATCTCCATCCTCCTCAGAACCGTGGGCACTGTCCTCGGTTTTAAGGGACAATAAACCCACGGAAAAGCCCTGAATGCATATTTTTAGCCGGAAAATCCGCAATCGATATCTTTTACTGGGGGATATCTTCTTAACGCTGGTCTCTGTATTGGGCAGTTACCTGATACGGTTGGAATTAATTGCCATCTTTCCGACCTATCAATACAGCCTGATGTGGATGCTGGGTGCCGCTGTGCTGATCAAACCCCTGGTGTATTACTTCTTTGGCATCTACCGGCATGTTTGGCGGTATGCCAGCACCCGCGAGCTGGTGCTGATCTTTTCCGCGGTATCCACCGCATCCATGGTCCTTTCAGGGGTGATGATGGGCCTGTTTGCGGCGGGAACCTTTTTTGGATTTCCGCGTTCGGTTTTGATTATTGACTGGCTCCTGTCGATGGCATTGATAGGCGGGGTGCGCTTTATCTTCCGGGTGCTGGCAGAAACGGCCACATCCGTCAGCGATCAGTCCTTTATCCCGTCACTGCGCCGTAAATGGGTGCTGGTGATCGGCGCGGGTGATGCAGGCGCCATGGTCGTCAGGGAGATGCTTAAAAATCCGCAATTAAACATGAAACCGATTGGCTTTTTGGATGATGACCCCACCAAGGTAAATAGCAAGATCCATGGTGTGCCGGTGTTGGCACCATTGGATCAGATCGACCAAATTTTGAATAAGCACCATGTCGATGAAGTGGTGGTGGCCATCCCCAGCGCATCCGGCCAGGTGGTCCGCAAGGTAACCGAGGTCTGCCGGCAGCGGAACGTGGCCTTTCGCACGATGCCCGGCATCTACGAACTGCTGGGCGGAGCGGTCAGCGTCAGCCGCCTGCGGGAGGTGGATATCTTTGACCTGCTGCGCCGTGAACCGGTAAGAATTGAAACCGAAACCCTGGGTGAAGTCCTTGAAGGCCGGGTTGTCATGGTTACCGGTGCGGGTGGTTCCATCGGGCGCGAGCTCTGCCGCCAAATAGCCCAGGTGCACCCGCAACGGCTGCTCACCCTGGGGCATGGCGAAAACAGCATTTTCAGCGCCCTGCTGGACCTGGGCGAGGCTTTTCCTGCCCTGGAGATTGTCCCGCTGATCGCCGATGTGCGGGATTTACCCCGCCTCGAGGCCATCTTTAACCGCTGGAAACCGGAGGTGGTCTTCCACACCGCCGCGCACAAACATGTGCCGCTGATGGAAAGCAATATTGAAGAGGCCGTCACCAATAACATCATCGGCACGAAAAATATCGTCAATGCAGCCCTGGCGCATGATGTTGAGCGCTTGGTGATGATCTCGACGGATAAAGCCATTCGGCCGGTTAACGTGATGGGCGCCACCAAGCGCATTGCAGAGATGCTGGTGCTGGATGCAGCCCATCAACACCAACGTGCCTTCACCGTGGTCCGCTTTGGAAATGTATTGGGCAGCCGGGGCAGCGTGGTGCCACGCTTCAAGCGGCAGATTGCCAACGGCGGCCCGGTGACCGTCACCCACCCGGAGATGAAGCGCTATTTTATGACTATCCCGGAAGCAGTTCACCTGGTGTTGCAGGCTTCTGCCATGAGCACCGGCGGAGAAAACTACATCCTGGATATGGGGCAGCCAGTGCGCATCCTTGATCTGGCGGAAGACCTGATCCGGCTTTCCGGCCTTGAACCCGGTAAGGACATTGAAATTGTCATCACTGGCATCCGCCCGGGCGAAAAGCTCTCTGAAGACCTGTGGGATACTGGTTTTGCGTATTCGAAAACGGATCATCCTGATATCCACCAGGTAGATAGCGAAGAGGTGCTCACCTCGGATAAACTCAAAACCATCGTTGATCAACTGGCGCAGTACGCCCGCGCGGGGAACCCGGAGGCGATCCAGGCCCTGCTAAGTGATGCCATCCCTGGTGCGGCTATTCAGTCGGTGGGGACCGATCTGGACCTGCTTGAATAAAACACGGTATATTTGGGGATGGAACCGAGCGGCGCTGCCGCCAATTTAAGGAAACCATGCAAATTTTGACACCCCCGGCTTGGGATGCGTTTATTGAAAATCATCCCGCAGCCCATATTCTACAAACCAGACTCTGGGGGGAGCTTAAATCAGCCTTTGGCTGGAAGCCGCATTATGTCCAGGCGGAAGACCTGGGTGCACTGATCCTCTTCCGGAGGCTCCCGCTGGGGATGAGCATTGCCTATATCCCACGAGGTCCAGCCGGCATTGGCCGTTGGGCAGATTTTTGGCCCCAGGTAGATGAGCTGTGCCGCAAGGAACGGGCGGTTTTCTTACGGGTAGAGCCTGATATTTGGCAGCCGGTCCCGCAGGATTTTGCCCAGGATCACCTGCCTGGTTTTAATGAGACCTCCCAAACGGTTCAACCCCCGCGCACGATTGTGATTGACCTTCAACAGGATGATGAAGCGATTTTGATGGCAATGAAATCAAAAACTCGTTATAACATCCGACTGGCGCAACGCAAGGATGTGGTCGTTCAGTCCAGCGATGATGTGGATACGTTCCATCGCATGATGATCCACACTGGCAAACGGGATGCCTTTGGGGTGCACAGCCGCGCATATTACCAGCGGGCGTATGACACCTTTGCGCCTTCAGGCGGGTGTGTGCTGCTGATCGCTAAATATCAAGGCCAACCCCTGGCGGGCTTGATGGCCTTTGCCCATGGCGACACGGCCTGGTATTTTTATGGTGCTTCCACCGATGAGGAACGTAACCGGATGCCAACCTACCTTCTGCAGTGGGAAGCGATCCAGTGGGCCAAGGCCAAAGGCTGCAAAGCGTATGATTTATGGGGGGTGCCGGACCGCCCGGAACATGCGCTGGAGGAGGCCTTCCTCAACCGCTCTGATGGATTGTGGGGTGTGTATCGCTTCAAACGCGGGTTTGGTGGTCAGCTTCGGCGCACGATTGGCGCCTGGGATCGGGTCTACCAGCCATGGGTTTACAGGCTGTACCAGCTTTGGTCCGGGCGTCACGCATCGCAAACTGGAACTTAAGGAGTTTTCCCCTTGGACACCCTAGAAATTCACAGCGCAGACCAGTGGAACCGCGCCGTTGAACACCTCTCCGGTGCACACGCGCTGCAAACCTGGCAGTGGGGCCAGGTCAAAAACCGGTTTGGCTGGACCCCCTATCCACTTGTGTGGCGGGATGATGAAGGTGCGGTCTGCGCGGCGGCGTTAGTGCTTACCCGCCGGGTGGGGCTGGTCGGGCTGAACCTGCCCTTGAATGTCATGTATGTCCCGCGCGGTCCCCTGCTGGATTGGGGGCAAGAGGACCTGGTGGTGCAGGTCCTGGATGACCTGGCGTGTTTTGCCCGTGATAATCAGGCCATCTTTCTGAAAATTGATCCTGACCTCCCTGTGGGATTCGGTCCTCCGGACGATGCTGAGGCGAGAGATCACCCTGCCGGCCTGCGGGTGCGGGAGGCTTTATCCCACCGCGGCTGGCGCTTTTCCGCAGAGCAGATCCAATTCCGCAACACCGTCACCGTTGACCTGACCGCGGGAGAAGATGACCTGTTGATGCGCATGAAATCCAAGACTCGCTACAACATTCGCCTGGCTGAGCGGCGCGGGGTGACCGTACGGCCGGGCGGTTTGGCGGATATCGATCTGCTATACCAGATGTATGCCCACACCGCCCTCAGGGACGATTTCACCATCCGGGGCAAAGTGTATTACCAGGCCGTTTGGGAGACCTTCTTTCAGGCAGGCCTGGCAGAACCGCTGATCGCCGAGGTGGACGGCCAGCCGGTGGGCGGTGCGGTCATCTTCCGCTTTGGCGGGCGGGCCTGGTATATGCATGGGATGTCCCTGGATGCGCATCGCGAAAAGATGTTCACCTACCGCCTGCAATGGGAGGCTATGCTGCGCGCCAAAGCGGCTGGCTGTTATACCTATGACATGTGGGGGGCACCGGATGAATTTACAGAGGATGATCCCTTGTGGGGCGTATACCGGTTTAAAGACGGCTTTGGCGGGCAGGTGGTGCGTACCCTGGGCGCCTGGGATTTGCCGATCCGTTCGTGGATGTACACAGGCTATTGTCAGGTTCTCCCGCGCATCCTCGACATCATGCGGACACGGGGAAAAACGATGACCAAAAGGAGTGTACACACATGAAACCACGCCTTGAATTTGCACACTTACCCACGCCGGTGGAAGGCCTGCCGCGCCTTTCAGTGCTCTTACAGGGACCTGACCTGGTCATCAAACGCGATGACCAAACTGGGCTGGCTTTTGGAGGTAATAAAACCCGTAAGCTGGAATACCTGCTCTACGAAGCACAGGCTGCGGGTGCAGATACGCTGATCACGGCCGGCGCAGTGCAATCGAACCACTGTCGCCAAACGGTGGCGGCTGCTGCCCGTTTTGGCCTGGGTTGCATCCTGGTGCTGTTTGGCGATCCGCCCGATCCACCAGATGGTAATCACCTACTGCACCGCTTGTTGGGCGCAGAGGTGGTGTTCACCGAGCGAGCACAGGTTCAGCAAAAACTGGATGAGGTTTACGAAAGTGCGCTGGCTGCGGGCAAACAACCCTACCTGATCCCTTATGGCGGCTCCAATCCCACCGGTGCGCTGGGTTATGTGAACGCCATGCTGGAACTGGCCGAACAGGATGTCCACCCGGATTGGATCGTGTTCCCCAGCTCTTCTGGCGGAACCCAGGCCGGTTTACTGGTAGGCGCGCATCTGACCGATTACCGAGGCCGAATTTTGGGCATCAGCGTGGATGAACCAGGGAAGAGCCTGCAAGCCCATGTAGCAGAACTGGCCACGCAAACAGCGTGTTCAATTGGTGAGGACTTGGCCTTTGATGCCAATGATGTGTTGGTCAATGATCGCTATCTTGGCGGGGGTTATGCCGTGATGGGGTCTGCGGAGGTTGAAGCGATCCGTTTGTTTGCCAGCTATGAAGCTATCCTGTTGGACCCGGTCTACACCGGGCGGGCTGGCGCTGGCCTGATTGACCTGATTCGGGGAGGCTTTTTCAAACCGGGCGAAACGGTGCTGTTCTGGCACACAGGGGGCGGTCCGGCCCTGTTTGCCAATCAATATCAGGCCAAGCTGCTGCCAAATGCATCTTAGGCTGCATGCACACGGACCGTTTTGGTGCAAAAAATCAAAATTCCCGCTTGTTGACTTTTATTGAGGGTGGTATAATCCCTCTTCGCGTCCGGATGGACACGGCATTATTTTTGAAAGGCAAGGAACGAAACATGAACAAGGCTGAACTCTTAAAATCAGTTGATGCACCAGTCAACGAAAACATACCGCAGCTTTTCCCCGGGGATGCGGTGAGCGTCCACCTTAAAATTAAAGAAGGTGACCGAGAGCGTATCCAGGTCTTTAAAGGGACCGTCCTGTATGTCCGCGGCAGCGGCAACGGCGCCACCTTTACCGTACGGCGTGTAGCCAGCAACGGGATTGGCGTTGAGCGCACCTTCTTACTGCGCTCTCCCCGGATTGAAAAGGTTGTGGTCGAACGGCACAACAAGGTGCGGCGTGCCCGGTTGTACTTCCTGCGGGAGCGTACCGGCAAGGCAGCCCGCCTAAAACAGCGTTTTTAATCCTTTAACAATCCAGTTTTACCCCTGGCGAAGATCCGC
>JBLRWR010000052.1:10559-10807 GCA_047921135.1 Candidatus Brevefilum sp. | reverse complement strand
GGCTGACGAGATAAAGCCTGGCTGGTCACTGGGCGCCAAAACTGCAGCCCCCGCACCATCACCGTAGAAAAAGCTGATCACATCTGATTTGTAGTCCGCCAACCGGTGCATCATATAAGCGCCGATTACCAGGACATATTTGAGATGCGGATTGGTACTGATCAAACCAGCACCTAATGCCAGGCCAGTCGGAAAACTAGCACAGGCGCAACCCACGTCAAATGTGCCGGCATTTTTCGCGCCCAGTT
>JBLRWR010000052.1:0-10549 GCA_047921135.1 Candidatus Brevefilum sp. | reverse complement strand
ACCGAGAATGATCAAATCAACATCTTGGGGGGTGATCCCTGCATCAGCCAGGGCATCTTTGGCCGCCTCGACCGCTAAATCAGATGTGGCCATATCCTCGTCAGCGTAGAAACGCGTCTTGATGTTTGAGCTGGCCTCAAACTTACCAACTACGGCCTCTAACTGGGGATTGACTGCTGCCATCCATTGCGCAAATGTTTCATTTGTGATCTCATTTTTGGGCACGTACCGACCAGTGCCGATGATGTTTGCAAAACGTTCCATTATGTCCTCTTTCTACAAAACCAGATAGAAAAAATTTGGCAACCTGAATTATCTTTAGGTGCCAAGTACCATCCCACCATCCACGCTGATAGCAGCGCCGTGGATGTAGGCGGCTTCGTCACTGGCTAACCATGCGTAAAGGTTGGCGACATCCTCTGGCTGCCCCATGCGTCCAAGGGGTGTTTTTGCAGCTAAGCCCTCCAGGATTTTTTCCGGCATTTTCTGCACCATTTCAGTCAAAATAAAACCCGGGCAAACAGCATTCACGCGGATATTGAAGCGGCCCAATTCACGGGACCAGGTTTTAGTCATACCAATCACGCCAAATTTTGTGGCTGCGTAGTTGGTTTGTCCAAAATTGCCATATAAACCCACGATTGAAGAGGCATTGAGGATCACGCCCCCGCCCTGCTTGATCATTTGAGGGATGACTGCCTGCGTACAATTAAAGGTGCCCTTGAGGTTCACATCAATTACCAGGTCAAAATCCGCTTCTGACATTTGGCTGACCAGTTCGCCGTTCTTATATTTCACAAAAAGGCCATCGCGAGTAATGCCTGCGTTGTTAATCAACACATCCACCCGACCAAACTTTTCAAGGACATCATCCACCCAGACCTGTACTTCATCGCGATTGACCACATTGACTTTGTAAAACAAGGTTCCACCACCCAATTGATCAGCAACCTTTTTTCCGTTTTCTTCGTCCAGGTCACAAATGATAACCTTAGCCCCCTCTTTGATAAATTTCACCGCTGTGGCTCGGCCAATCCCCGCAGCACCGCCTGTGATCAAACAAACTTTATCAACTAACCGCATAGAAGTTCCTCCTCAACTTAAAACTAATCAAAGAAGCACACACAATTCGCCTTTTCAGCACGAATATATGCATATATACCAATTTACGATTACAAACGGGTTACGCAGTGGTAACAAAAGGGAAGATAACGAAAAATTTTACTGTTCCAGGATTAATTGTTGATATAGTTCTTCAGTCTCACGTGAGACCGGTGTGTTTAATTGCCCTGCTAAGATCTCTCTACACCTATTGAATACCTCATGCACCATAGGCGATTGCCCTAATTTGTGGAAGATCTCCATTTGGGCACGGTATGCAGCTTCCCAATACGGATCTTCATTGAGGATTTGATATGTGATTTCCAATGCGTTTTGATAATTACTTGCTTCTAGATACTGGTTTAGCAATTGACCTGCACCCAGCATGAATTGCTGGTGGTAATATTGCTCCTCAATCGCCAACCATTCATTGACATAAGCATCGGCAAAATATCGGCCCCGATACAACAAAAGAGCGTTTTCTAGTCCGCTCGGCAAAGGATGATTAATTTGCTCGATAAACATATCCGCATCAATCATTATGCGAGCCTCTGGCCGCAGGCGGTAACTTTCCAGACGCCTTTCGATGAAAAATGGCTCTTCACCCTTTGGCCGGTTAGGTTCCAAAGTTTGATTCACGGCATTATATATGACTTTAAAATAGCTGGTACTTTTTTCACCGGCAGATTCTGGCCAAAGCCATTCGCAAATTTGATCCTTGTGCACCCATTTCCCCCGTTGGGCTACCAGGATCTGGAAGAGATGGCGTGCCTTTTCGCGCTTCCATTCTTGGGTTTCGATTAATTGGTCCCCACGCCAAACCTTGAAGTTTCCCAAGGTTTGTACCCACAGGGTGTACCCCGGATGGTAATTGTTTGTCGTAATGCCCGTCCAACCCAAAATGTGGCTGATATAATCTGGTTGGATACCATTCTGATAGGCTGCCAGGGCTAATGGATAGATGGTTTCACGGTCTTTTAATCCCAACAACGTTTCTTTAGTCAACAAAAATTCGTAACCATGTCTTTTGACGAGGTTCAGACATTTCTCAAAATAACTAAAGGCCGTATTTTGGTACCCCTGTTTCCATGCCTTGAGCGCCAGCCACATTCTGGCGGTGCACAAGGTGAAGTTATCCCTGACCCGAATCGAAGAGGATTCTGCGGTGGTTAAATACCGTTGTGCGGCCTCGTAATCTTCTACAAATATTGCACCGGCCCCCAAAGATAGACGGATAAGGATGCTGATCCACTCATCCCCGGCTTTTTCTGCAATGGCGAGGGCTTCCAAGGCGATTGCTTCTGCCTGCTTATACTGCTGATCGTAGCCCAGCGCCCGGCACATCCCCCACAACGGCTCGACATGGATGCGGACCACATCAACTTTTTCAATTGAACCTTTGAAATACTCCATCGCTTCAAGAAAACTATTTTTATTGAATGGATATTGATCTCGCAGAAGCAGCGCATGACCCAAACGCATAAATCCCACTGACTGGACAAATTTCGAGCGTAATAATTTACCAATTTCAATCCCTTGGCGGGCGTATTTTTCCGCCTGTTCTTCATCGCCTAGAATTGAATAATACAGGGATAAGAGCAGTGTGCTCTCCCGGTGGAAACGCTGCGGCCGAGACAGGGGCAAGGATGGATTATTGGCTTCCCGGTCGAGTAAAAGGCGAAGGCCTTCCTCCAGTCGGCCAGTGCGCAACAGTACACGCGCTTTAATGAAATCTGTCTCTAATTCAAGGTCGGGCATGAGCGAGCTGGCTTGTGACAACAATTTTTCAGCATTTTCGGGAAAACCCAGGTTGAGCTGGTTTTCAGCAATCAAGACCAACAGGTCTGCAACTTCCTCGCGCATTTCCTTAGGGTCAAGCAGTTTTAACGCATCCTGAAGTAACTGGTCTGCATTATTAGGCCGAATAGTATCTAAAAAAACCTGTCCTTGGCCGCGTAGAGCCCGTGATATGCCCAAAGGATTCTGAGCGGTTCGATAGAGACGCTCGGCTTGATGATAATATTCAAGCGCATCTTCAAAATTACCCAAATAGCGATTGACTTCGCCTAAGAGGTAAATCAGGTAAGGATAGTTCCCCCAATCTGGTTCTGGGATTTCAGTGATCCAATAATTGACCGATTCTTGGCGCCCGTCTTGGATAAAATACCTGCCGATATTTTCCAGGATTTGGTTGACCTGGAAATAGTCTCCTGCAGAGAGCAGATGGTAGATGGCCTCCTCCCAGTATTCGTGCGCCCGAAAATAGCTGGCAATCTTGAGGTGCAGATCTTTTACTTCCTCCGGGTTACGCTGAATTTGGCTCAGCAGGAAGGTCCTGAACATCTGGTGGTAGCGGTAGACCCCTGGCTGTAACTCTTCGACAAACAATCCCGATTCTTCAAGATGCGAAAGCACATCATCACTGTTGTCGATGGTTAACAAAAAATCGCAGGTAGCGCTTTCCAGTTTTGAGAGAATTGAAGTTTTGAGGAGAAAATCCTGAATATCCGCTGCTAATCCACCCAGGACTTCCTCAGCGAGGTAGTCAAATAAGGTTGATTTTGACTGATGCTGTTCTTCTAATACCTGTTGGATGGTGAGATTTGGATTGTTATGCAAAATCTGCCAGATCATTTGCAAACCAATTGCCCACCCCTCCGTTTTGTTGAGTAGTTGGTCAATGGATAATTGTGATAAGGTAATACCGTACTGTTGTTCAAAAAGCAGTGCTATTTCCTCATCAGTGAAGGCCAAATCTTCCCGGGAAATTTTTAAAACATCACCTGTCGCCAGCCATTTATTGAGTGAAGGAAAACTCAGAGAATGCCGGGTTGCAATGATTATGTGAAGTTCTGATGGAAGATGCTCAATGATCCAATCCATATAACCGACCACATCGGGTACGTCCCAAACTCGATGAAAATCATCGAGAATGAAAAAAGATTCTTCTTGGATTGATGTGGTTAGCGCGTTAATGAAGGCTATTAATGCTTCTTCTGGTGTTGATTCCGAGATATCCAAAATAGTTAAGGCTTCATCACCAATCGATTGTTGAAGTTGGTTGAAAACTGTGAAAAGTTTTGCTAAGAAAATTTTCGGGTCCCGTTCCGTTCCTGAGACCGTTAACCAATAAATGGGTGCTGGCTGGTTTTTGATGAAGGAAATCAGGGATGTGCTTTTCCCATACCCTGTCCCCGCCTCGAGTATGGTCAAACGATGTTCGATCGTCTGCGCTAATATTTTATTGATCCGTTCCCGTGAAAGCACTCGACTACGCTGTGCGGGTGGATTGAGCTGGCTGAGGATGATCAGGTTACGAATTGACATACTTCAGATTTCTTTGGATGAGTTGTAGTGTATACGACTTTGAATTATAACGATGAATTAGCCGGGCAACAAATTATCGTCCACATGAGCCTAACCTGAATACTTTTTGGGTTGGCCCAAGCGATCGGCGAGGTTAGAAAAGCGGCGTGCCACCTGGTTGTTATTTATTGCTATACGAAGCGCCTTAGTATTTCCAACCAGTACGCAAAGCTGCTTTGCCCTGGTGATGGCGGTATAAATCAGATTACGCTGCAACATCACATAATGCTGAGTGAGTACAGGCGCAACCACCACTGGGAACTCGGAGCCCTGTGATTTGTGCACTGAAACCGCATAAGCTAAAATTAGTTCATCTGCTTCGTTGAAATCGTATGAAACACTGCGTGTGCCATCCATGAGAACAGTCATGTACTGTTCTACGGGATTGATGTGCGTTACGAAGCCAATATCTCCATTGAACACATCTTTGTCGTAGTTGTTGCGTAACTGCATCACTTTATCGCCGACTCTGAAGATCATACCAAACAACCTTTGCTCAGGCTTGCGCGGGTTCGTCGGATTTAAACTGGCTTGTAAACGCTCATTCAACGCCAACACGCCGCTTGCTCCCCGATACATCGGGGAAAGCACCTGAATATCCTGGACGGGATCGAAACCAAATTTTTCAGGTATGCGCTCTGAGATTAGGTCAATGATCCACTGTGCGGATTTATCTGCGTCCTCTGCAGGGAACAGGAAAAAGTCGCCCTGAGTTGATGATGAAAATTTGGGCATCTGCCCCTGGTTTATGCGATGCGCATTGGCGACAATTTGCGAACTTTCCGACTGGCGAAAAATAGTGTGCAGCCGCGAGACTGGAATCACACCACTGGCGATCATATCCCTCAGAACGTCACCCGCGCCGACGGAAGGGAGTTGATCGATATCCCCTACGAATAAAATCTGCGTGCCAGGTTTTAAAGCCCGTAATAGATGATAGGTTAAGAGCAAATCAAGCATCGAAGCTTCATCGACGATTAGAAAATCAATCTTAAGGGGTTGGTGTTCGTTGTGCTGAAAACCCTCTATGGGCGAGTACCCTAACAACCGATGGATGGTGGCAGCAGGCCGAGAGGTTGCCTCGGAGAGTCTTTTGGCGGCACGCCCCGTGGGTGAGGCCAGGGCATAAGTCATATTTTTTGCCTCTAGCAATTCGATCATCGCTTTTAAACACGTGGTTTTTCCCGTACCAGGTCCACCCGTCAGGACGCTGACCGGGTGTGACATGGCTGTCTTTAGGGCAGCTTTTTGCTCATCAGATAGAACTTCAGACTCGAAACCGAGGGACCCCTGCCATGCAGGCACCGGGCAGGCAAGAAAATCGAGCAATTTGGCCGCAACGCCCTTTTCGCTGTGATAAAAAGGTGTTAGATAGATCACTGGCTCACCATAGGTTGGCGGTGATTCTGCCACCCTATGATCCCGCGCATCCATGTTTGCATGGGCTTCAGGCGTTAGCTCCTTACGGACGCGATCAGAAAGCCTCAGCCGCTCAATGCCTGATAAAACCAGGCCTTTTTCCACCTCAAGCAGCGCTTCGGCACGCTCAGTGAGCTGGTCCATAGGAGAGTAAACGTGACCCTCATTGACCATCTCATTGATCGCATAAACAACACCCGCCTCAACGCGGGCCGGATGGTCGTAGGGTAAGCCCAGGTTCTGTGCAATCCGGTCAGCGGTTTTAAAACCCACCCCATAGATGTCCTTTTCAAGCTGATAAGGGTTCTCTCTCACCACCGTCAGTGAATTATCGCCATAGGCTTTATAGATCTTTACAGCCAGGTTCGAGCTGACTTGATGCTCGTGCAAAAAAAGCATGATCTCTTTGACCGATTTCTGTTCCTCCCAGGCTGAAATAATTTTCTCGGTTCGATCTTCCCCGATACCCGGGACCTCGCTCAGGCGTTGGGGATCCTGTTCAATGATACCGAGGGTATCGTCTTTGAAATGCTTGACAATCCGTTTTGCCAATTGCGGCCCAATGCCCTTGATTAAGCCTGACCCCAAATATCGTTCAATTCCAACCTCAGTAACAGGTAGCAGCTTTTCACAATTTTCACCTTTAAACTGCAAGCCATGTTTTGCATGGGTGGTGTAATCGCCTTCAAACCTGGCGTGTTCTCCAGGAGCAAGCTCGGGAAAGTTGCCGATCACCGTCAGAAGTCCATCCAGGTTCAGTCCCACAATTTTTTCCCCAAATGAGCGATCTGGACGCAGCCTGAGGACGGTATAACCGTTGTCCGGGTTGTAATAAGTGATTCGTTCTACGGAGCCTGAAATGCTGACCATGGTCAAAGTATACTGGAATTTGGCGCAATTAATCATTTACCGAGCAAAAAACGCTGACCGCCGTTTATCGAATTTCACCAGCCCCTTATTGTATTCGAAATTATCAAATCTATACGCAATCAGCTGTTTGCCATAAACCGCAAACACAAATGCCGGGATGAAGACCATAGTATAATCACAGCATTGGTCAAACCCGGTTTGATTAGGGTCACATCAGGGAGATCATCATCTATGTTCACGCAGTTTTCAGAAGCAAAAACATTCATTAGCGAGCAGCTGGTGGAAATGATTGACTTGAAGTTCAGTGATTTATGGGGGCGCTGGCACCATGTCACCCTCCCTGCTTCGGCCTTTCACCAGGAGGTCCTCAGCGAGGGTATTGGCTTTGATGGATCCAGTGTGGGTTTCAAAAGCGTCCATTCCGGCGATATGGTACTGGTGCCGGATTTAGAAACCGGCTTTATTGACCCATTTTGGGATCAGAAAACGCTGAGCTTTATTTGTAATACACTGGATGCCCGCTCAAAAGCCAGTTTCTCTGGCGATCCCCGGCAGGTGTTGTTGCGTGCCAGCCAACAACTCCAGAAAATCAACGGGGCTGATTCCAGCCTGTGGGGACCCGAATTTGAGTTTTACGTCTTTGATCACCTGACTTTTACCAATTCCATCAATTCTGCAGGGTACAAAGTCGATTCATCCGAAGCAAGCTGGCGCGGCAGTGACCAGGGCCTTTCTTATACGATCCCGCTACATGGGGGCTATCATGCCATTCCACCCAACGATCAGCTCTACAACCTGCGCAGTGAGATCTCCCAGGGATTAATCAACGCAGGGATTCCGGTCAAGTACCATCACCATGAAGTTGGTGGCCCAGGCCAGTGCGAAATTGAAACGCCGTTGCTCGAATTGCGAAAGGCTGCCGACGCGGTGATGATGATCAAATATTTCACCAAGATGATCGCCATCTCCCACGGGCAAATTGCTACATTCTTACCCAAACCACTTTACGGCGAAGCTGGCAACGGGATGCACTTTCATCAACAGCTTCTATTGGGTACTGAAAACGCATTCTACGACCCTGAAGGCCCTCACCAGTTGTCGCAAATCGCGCTCCACTATATTGGGGGATTGCTGTACCATGCCCCCTCGCTGCTTGCGTTCACCAACCCCAGCACAAATTCCTACAGACGGTTGGTACCCGGTTTCGAGGCGCCGGTCAATGCCTTCTTTTCCATTGGCAACCGCAGTGCTGCCATTCGCATCCCAGCCTACGCCACCCTGCCCAGCGAAGTGCGTTTTGAATTCCGCCCACCAGATGCAACCTGCAATCCATACCTGGCCATGGCCGCTATGTTGATGGCCGGGCTGGACGGCATAGACCAAAAGATCGATCCGATTGCCGCAGGCTATGGCCCGATCAATGAAGATATCTTTTCCTGGAGCCCTGAGCAAAGAAAATCCATCAAGAGTCTGCCCACTTCGCTGGGAGAAGCCTTATCCGCACTGGAAGCAGATCACCTGTACCTCACCAAAGCAGGTATCTTTCCGGACGAACTAATCGAACAATGGATCTCTGCCAAACACCAGGAAAATCAATCTGTCCACTCCCGCCCCCACCCTTATGAAATCGAACTCTATTTTGATCTCTAAACCATAAAATTTTAATATCACATAGAATTTGTTTGATAGGGTTTGATTCATGAACTGTTAATGTATATCTAAGTGTTGCGTATTTGTCATGTTAACCCTTGACAAAAATCACACCGCCTATTAACATATAGACTGTTATCTATATGTTAGCTTAAGAGGCCGGTTTGCAGTTATGAGCGACCCCATAAATCCAGTTGAATTTGCTAAAGTATTGGCTGATGAAACTCGCCAAAAAATCATGGCGCTTTGCTGCTGTAAGATGATGAGTGTAAATGAGATTGTTGATGATTTAGATGTTTCCCAGCCCACAGTATCTCACCACCTGAAAGTTTTAAAGGATTTGGGCCTGGTGTATTCTGAGCGCCAAGGGAAACAGGTGCTATATTCGCTCAACCAAAGCCGATTAGCAGAAGCCTGTTGTACTGTCGCCAGTGAATTTGCACCGAATATCCCGGTAAAAATCGTCCAGGACGACCAAAGCTAATTTTTTTACACCTACATATAGATGTTTGTCTATATCTTAAAGAGAGGAATAATGAAGAACAACCCCAATAAAACAGAAATTCGGGCTGCGGTTCAGCAATATTACGGCCAGATTGCCCAGACATCATCGGTTAAAAGTTGTTGCGTATCAGCAGGTCCAGCTTGCTGTCCAACAGAAAAAGATAGTACGCTCGATATCGGCACCAAAGCTTATGCCGATGCGGCATTGGAGCACCTCCCACCAGAAGTTACCAATCTTTCTTTAGGCTGCGGAGACCCAGTCACTTTGGCTGAACTTCAACCAGGGCAAACGGTGCTTGATTTGGGCTCGGGTGGCGGTATCGATTGCTTTTTAGCTTCTGCCAAAGTGGGTCCTACCGGCAAGGTTATCGGGATTGATATGACCGAGGAGATGCTAGACACAGCGCGCTCAAACCAGGCTAAATTGGGCATTGAAAATGTAGAATTCCGTCTGGGCGAAATAGAAAATCTACCTATTATAGATAACACAGTGGATGTGATCATATCCAACTGTGTCATCAACCTGAGCTCGGATAAATTAAAAGTGTTCCAGGAAGCATTTCGAGTCCTCAAGCCTGGCGGTAAATTTGCCGTGAGCGACATCGTGACCGATGGCTGCCTGCCCGAAGATGTGATAAAAGATCTAACAGCCTGGGCCAGCTGTGTGGGCGGTGCGCTCAATATCGATGATTTGGTTCAAATGATGAAAACTGCCGGGTTTATTAACATCCATGTTGAGCCTTATTACTGGGATGCAGAAATCTTTAGTTCATACGCGGGTGTTGAAGGCTCGAGAGATCAACTGGCAACAGATTCTGCGGAAAGCGTTAGGGAATATTCCACAGCAGAGTTTCAAGCTGCCATTTTCAGTGCAAAAATAACTGCAAATAAGCCGCAACGAGAAGGATAAAAGTAAAGCCCCCAAGCTCATTAGGTCAAGAAATCGGATCCATTTAACGCACAAGGGCTACCCTAATTGGGGAAGCCCTTGTGTTGTAAATAGTGTGATGTTTATACGGGAGCCAGAGTGCCAGCGAAAATCATCCAGGCCAGAGCCGTCTTGGCTAGCAAGCTAAGGACGATGTAGAACTTTTCGCCGAACAGGTAATCTTTCCAGGGTCCCACCTGTTTGTATTGCAAAACCATATTCACAGCAAAGATATTGAAGAAGACGAAGATTGTTGGGATGATGGCATACACAAACCCTGGTGGGTTTGCATCAGCTGAATTGATGGCACTGATGAAATACACCATGATCACAACCCAGGGGACGATGCCAGCAACCGAACCGAAGATAAAGGATGTCCAGTTTGTCTTTTCGGTGTACTGGTTATGATATTCCATCATAATACCAAACAGGTTCATGGTGGCATTCAACGCGAACATCAGAATGATTGCACCCAGGTCCCAAATCCCGACCAACATACCGATCAGGACAATCATCAGGGATGAGCTCAGCGCATATTCATAAAACCGGCCGGGATTCATGCCCTTCTTTAGATTTCGAACATACCATTTATAGCCAAAGCTCGCCAGGCTAAAATGCGCCACAGCGGAAATCAACAGGAACACGGCCACTGCTGGGCCAAACGGCAGGTCATAATATAATTTCGGATCTGGCACCAAAGAAAATGTATCG
>JBLRWR010000051.1:0-11000 GCA_047921135.1 Candidatus Brevefilum sp. | reverse complement strand
GTATGCCCCATCCAGGGGCTGCGCTTGGCCGTGCGTAAAAGGTCAAATCCCCACGACATGCTTACCAGGGGAGTGAATTCAGCCAGCGCCGTCACATAGGCCGGTCCTTGTAATGGCCCGGCGTGGACCAGGTCGGGACCCAAATCCGCCAGGATACCGCGCAACTGCCTGACGCCCGCCTCCCACCCCGCAGGGCCGCTCCAATCCGGCTGGCCCTCTCGCCAACGGAGTTCAGTGATCCCCGCCGGGGTACGCGGGTCACAGGCGTGCATGCGCAGGCTGTAAACCTGGTGCGAGGTCCCTGCCAGGGCGGTTAAAAACCGCCGGTCATGGGGACTATCTTGCGCTGTGAAATAAAGGACTCTCATCAGGTCTGATTTCTGATCCCGTTTTAACCCAGGCACGCTGTCAGGAGTCGCCAAGCTGGGTCCAGCGTAACGCCTGCCCGCTGGGAATGCGCACCAGGGCGGTCAGCCCGATCACTGCATCAATTTCAGGGGGCAGGATCGCCCCGGGCGTGGCCGGCCGGAGCACATCGATCATCTCGCGGGTCAAAACTTCGCCTGGCTCAATCTCGCGGGCAGCCCGCAGGCAACGCCGCTGGATAATGACCGTCTCCTGTTCATTGGCGGTCACAAACTTATCCCCGGAACCCAAAGCTCGCTCGAGCTGGCGGGTGGCGGTCACCATGGCCGCCCACGATTCCGGGTTCATCGCAAAGGGGTGATCAGGACCCACGCGAGCATTATCGTCGGTGAAGTGCTTCTCAACCACCCGTGCGCCTAAAGCGACTGCGCCCAGCACCGTCGCATGGCCGTGGGTATGGTCCGAAAGTCCTAAAACGACCTCCGGGAACATGTTCTGGTAGGTCCTCAGGACGTTCAGGTGAATATTATCAAAATTGCCATCTGCAGCGGTGTAATTGGTATTGCACTGCATCAACACCAGCTGTGGGTTGATGCTCAAAATGGCGTGCACCGCCCGCTGAACATCGCCGATATCCGAGGCACCTGTTGCCAGCAGCACGGGTTTGCCTTTACTGGCGATCCGTTCCACTGCCTCAATCCAGTTGATATCGCCTGACCCAATTTTATAGGCCGGGACGTAATCATCCAGCATATCAATGGCCTCAAAATCGTAGGGCGAAGAGAAGTAATCAATGCCCACTTCTTCGCAGGTTGCTTTCAGAATCGGGGTCCACTCAAAAGGAATCGATGCATCTGCATAGACCTCTGAGACGGATTTTTGCCACTTGGCCTGGTGTGAAACCTGGGCATTCATATGCGTAAAGCCATAATCCGAGACGATCTTCGGTGCCTGGAAATTTTGGAACTTCGCAGCATCCGCGCCGGCGTCCCTGGCCAGGCGGATCAAGCGCTTCGCCCGCTCCAGGCTGCCATCGTGGTTGGCAGCAATATCGGCAATAAAATAGGTCGGATGGCCATTGCCAATCTTTCGGTCTCCAATCTTCAGTTCCATCATAGCTCCTCTTTTCATTAGGCTAACGCCGTGCACTTATTACGCCGCAAAACTGTGCAGTTTTTGTGGGTAAGCCTCCTGCCAGCGCTGATAAAATCGGTCGATTCCCATGTCCACTGTGGGCAAAGTATGCCGAAGGGCTGCTTCAAGCTTGTCCGGTTTTAAAACCAGATTTAAAGCCCGTGGCGCGCCCCGTTTCACCGTATGCATACGGATGGGCTCAATCAAACCCGGGTCAAATCCAAAGCGTTGGGCGATGCGCACGCCAAAATCGTACTTGCTCAGGTGTTCAGGGCTGACCACATGGTAAATCCCAGAGAGGCCAGCACTTAGCATCTCCAGTAAGATCTCGGCCAGGTCTTCGGTATAAAGCGGGCAGAACAGGGTGTCGGTAAAACCTTTTACCGGGCGGCCATCTTTGAGGTTATTGAAGAAAAACTCAGCCAAAGAACGGTTCCCCGTTACACTCCACCCAAAGAACACCACCCGGGCGATGATCGCCTCCGGATGCTGTTCACGCACAGCCTGTTCACCTTCCAGTTTGGTTTGAGCATAAACGCTTAACGGGTTGGTCGGGTCGTCCTCATCGTAGTCGCCTGTGGTGCCATCAAAGACGGCATCGGTGGAAATATGCACCAGCGGGATCCCCCAGCGAGCAGCCGCAGCCGCCAGTTCGCCGGGCACATCCCGGTTCAATTGTCCCGCCAGGTCAGGGCGCTGTTCAGCGAGATTCAGATCTGCAATGGCAGCACAGTGGATAATCGCTTCTGGCCTCGCCTGCCCGATCGTATCCAGGGCAGTTTCAATCTCCAATAGATTCACCTGGCACAGGTCAAATGGTACCCCCTGCAGGCCGCGGGTGTGGATTAATCCGCTCACCTGGTGTCCCTGAGCGGCCGCTACCAGGCTCAGGTTCAAGCCCAGCAGCCCGCTGGCGCCTGTCACCAGCAAGCGCATTTTATCCCGCCCCTTCTTCCAGATGGGTGTCAATGCCATTGACCATGGCCTGGATCTCATCCACGCTCAACCACTCGGTGTTATTGTCACTGGCGTAATGATACCCTTCCGGCAATGTGCTGCCTTTTTCAGACCAATCATAACCAAACCACAAAGCAGCCTGAGGTTGAACCACATACATATCCCCCAGCTCAACGGTGCCACGCGCTTCGTCCTCAGAGATCAGCACTTCATGCAGTTTCTCGCCCGGCCGGATGCCGATGATGCGCATTTTAGCCTCAGGTGCAATTGCCTTGGCCAGGTCGGTCATCTTCATGCTGGGAATTTTGGGCACAAACACCTCGCCGCCCTGCATTTCTTCAATGCAGCGGATCACAAACCGCACGCCCTGTTCCAGTGAGATCCAGAAGCGGGTCATGCGCTCATCGGTGAGGGTGACCTCGCCAGCCTCGCGCTGCTGGAGGAACAGCGGCACCACACTGCCCCGCGAGCCGACCACATTACCATAGCGCACACAGCTGAAGCGTGTGGTCAATCCGCCCGCATAGGCATTGCTCTGAATCATCAGTTTTTCTGCCGCCAGCTTGGTGGCCCCATACAGATTGACCGGGTTGACTGCTTTGTCCGTGCTGAGCGCCATAACTTTTTCAACCCCGGCATCAATGGCTGCATCAACCACGTTGCTGCTGCCCAAAATATTGGTCTTGACCGCCTCCATCGGGTTATATTCGCAAGCCGGCACCTGTTTGAGGGCGGCCGCATGAACCACCAGGTCAACCCCATTAAAGGCACGTCGCAACCTGTCTAGGTCACGCACATCACCGATGAAATAGCGCAGGTTAGGGTGATTGAAACCGGCCGTGCGCATCTCGTGTTGTTTGAGCTCGTCCCTGCTGTAAATGATCAGGCGCGCGGGGTGATACTCGTTCAGCATCACCTCAACAAACTTCCTACCAAAGGACCCGGTCCCGCCGGTCACCAGAATATGTTTTTTGGTCCAATCCATCTTATTCTCCTGGAATAATTGTTAAAAAATTATACTTTAGATGCGGTTGCGGCTATATCGCCATCCCCGGCCGGTTTATTGATCACAATCAACGGGTACTGGCCAATGCGGCCCAGCAGGCGTGGGAGGCGTTCTTCTAACCAGAAAATCAACTTCAACCAGAACCGGCCGCCCCATTCCGGGTAAATCACCGACCGTAAAAACGCCACGCTGACGCTCCGCCAGACCATTATTTCAAAGGGCATGCGGCCGGTCAGCATCTCAATCAGCCCATCGGCATCAAACTTCTCCACAAAGGTCCCTGCTGGTGAGGATGACTTCTTCGCTTGCACATCAGGGAGTGAATCCTGACCCGGGATGCTGCTTTGCGTTGGTTCGGGCTCGGTCACCTGATCTTTTCCCCTGCGCCAGGCCTTCAGACGCTTGATAAAATTCATAAAACCCGCCAGTCGGGTCATCAGCGGGGCATTTGTCCATCCATCCACCACGACCACCGACCTGCCCGGCTTGAGCACCCGGTAGAGCGCGTCAAAGGCCAGTTGCTTTTCCGTCATCGGGACGTGATGGATGGTATGCAATGCAGAAATGCCGTCAAACACATCCGCCTTAAATGGCAAATGGGCAATATCCGCCACGACATACAAGCCGTGTTCCCCCACGCGCTTGCGCGCCTCCCGGAGGGCTACAATGGAAATATCCATACACACCCGCGCCTGATAGCCTTCGGAATAGGTCAGGTACTCCGGGTATTGCACCGGACCCGAGCCGGCATCCAGGTAATACGTCCCTTCCTGAGCCAGGTGACGTTTCACCCGCATGTGGCAGCGGTGGAGGTAATCCCGTGAGACCGGGCGCAGGTCCTCATAGAGGGCATTTTGGTACAGCGTGTCACCGATCGTCTGCCAGCCAACCTGGTCATAAAACTCACGAACGGATTTTTTGATGTTCTCTTGGCTCATTAGGGTTTAGAATTCCATCTTTCATAAAAAAATCAGGCAGATCCCGCAACCGGTCCAATCACCAGGTCAGGGGTTTGCCCGCCAGGTATTCAAAGGTCTCGCCGTACTTTTGCTCACCTTCATCACCTAACACATAGGCCATAGGCCGGGTGCGGATATCGTCTTTCAGATCCAAAAGGTGCCACGGGAAAGGCTTAGAGAATTCAAAGAAGAACAGGTAGGCATAGCGCCAGGCCAGCTCAACCTGCGCCTGGGTTAATTGGGCGGATTCCAAATCACCCAGTTTCTCATCCAGCATCGCATAATACATCACCCAGGACTCCGGGTCATTGGTAAAGCCGCGCTTGCGGTAATGGGTCTGCCCGGCGATGATCACGGGGATGCCGCGCATGGCCATTTCCAAACCAACCGTGGTGGAATACACCAACCCCAGGTCGGTGATGTCTAAAATGTCGTAGGTGTTGATCTTTTCATCCGGATCAATCAGGTGAATATGCGCCGGGATATCCTCCAGAGCCGCTCGGATCACCGTCACCATCGACGTGCCATGCGTCAGCACCTCTCCGGGGTGAACACGGATGACGAGCTGTACATCTTCTCGCTTGGCAAAGTAACGCACAGTTTCCTCAACCCACTCCGCCATGGTCTTGCTGAATACCTGCCGCCCCAGGGTCAGGCTGTCGCCGAGGACGTTAGTGGCGAGCAATATGACCGGTCGGTCATCTAAATTGAGGGCCTTTCGCACCGCTTGACCGCCCTGGGTGGGCATCTCCTGCCATTGGCGGGTGAAGTTCTTCCAGGTTTTGGCATCCACGCGGGCGGCATACAGGGCTTCCAATTGCTCCACCTGCGCATCTTCCAGGGGTTCATGCCCCCGGGCTGCCCACAGGCCATCCGTGTTATGCCGCATGATCTCGTCATCCTGGGCCAGCCAGATATGCTCGCGCTGATCGCTGAATTCAAAGGTGACGGTCTTCAGGTTCAAGTGCCGCGCCACCTGGTAAACCACGCCCATCTCCTGGATGGTGCCATTGGGGACGATGACCACATCCGGTTTATGCGCCATCAACCAGGCGCGGGCGTTGAGTGCCGCCTCCCGGTTGCGCTCATCGCGCAGGCGGTAAATGTCCTCATCTTTGGTGATATCCTCAACCTGCAGCGCATATTGGGCATCAAACACACTCACCTGGTCCACAGCCTGGGCAAGCTGTGGCGGTAACTGCTTGGAGAACGGGCGCACATCCAGCAAAGATTGCACCTGCAGCAAGGAACTGGCCGCGCTGAGCACTCCCCGGGTATAGAGATTCTGCCGGCGCAGGTCAAACTTATCAATCGGCTCATCCCAGCTGGCGAAGGGCATAAAGGAAAGGGTCACCTGGTGCCCGCGTCCGGCCAAGGCAAGCCCCAACAGGGCGGAGTATTCAATCCAGTAATGCAGAGACGCAAAAATGAACACCTTCTTACCCGGCTCTCGCCCTCGGCGAGCTTCCTCGGCTTGCCCCACTGCTTCAGGCAAAACTGCACTCAGCAGATCGAGGTTGAAATGCGCATACCAGGGCTTATGCCGCTGAACCAGGTGCCAGTAAAGCTCTACCGAATAGGGGATTTGGGCGAGGATATTCTTAACACTGCGTCGATTCATCATTTAGCTTTCTACTTTTCCAATGTTCCACGCCAATTTCGGGCGCACCGGGCCCAAACGGGGTTCCGGCCATTGCATGCCAGGTGCACCGGTGGCGTCCACGGTAAAAGTGAGCGCTTTATCATCCTGGAAGTGGCGCTGGATGCGGTAAACGCTGGCGTTGACCCCCAGCACATAGCGGCCTTCATTCATCAAATCTGGCGGGATTGTGCAACGGCTGAAGTAGCGCCCCGGCGTGCGAATCGTATACTTTTCGTAGTATTGCGGGTCATCGGTGTCGAAACTGGTAAAAACAAATTCTCCCCGGGTGGTCATCATGTAGATCCCCACCCGCAGGCCTGTAATATCCCTGGCCAGCTGGTATTCCAGCTCAATTGAAAAACCCTCAGCGGCGTTGACGGTGTCCACCACCTTGCCTGCCGGGTTTAAGACCCGCAAGGCAACGGGGATAAAGGCGGGGGCTTTCCCCTCATGCGCGGACTGGTCCCAGTAACGTTCTCCCTGCTTGGTCAGCCCCATATTCAAGTAATGGTCTACTGCCTGGGGTGTGGGCGCCCGCATGACAAGTTTACCCTGGTCCAAAACGATCGTCTCCTGCGTCAAACGCAGAATGGCCGACATGTTATGGCTCACAAAAAGGACCGTGCGCCCTTCCTGGGCAACGTCGCTCATCTTCCCGAGGCATTTTTGTTGAAATTCGGCATCCCCCACCGCCAAAACCTCATCCACCACAAGGATTTCCGGTTCCAGGTGCGCTGCCACTGCAAAAGCCAGGCGCAGGTACATGCCGCTGGAAAAGCGTTTTACCGGCGTGTCAATAAACTTGCCCACCTCTGAAAAGGCTACGATTTCATCAAATTTGCGGTCGATCTCTTCCCGGTGCATGCCCAAAATGGCGCCATTCAGGTAGATATTCTCGCGGCCGGAAAGCTCAGGATGAAAACCGGTACCCACCTCGAGCAGAGATCCCACCCGGCCGTGGATTTCACCGAAGCCCAGCGTGGGGTCGGTAACCCGCGAGAGAATCTTCAGCAGGGTGCTCTTCCCTGCACCATTTCTGCCCACGATGCCCAACACCTGGCCCTGCTCAACCTCGAAGGAAATATCTCTAAGCGCCCAAATATAGTCCCGGCTTTCATCGCCGCCATGCGTACCCTGTTTGAACAACCGCCCAGCCCGTTGAACGCCAGCGGTGACCAGGTCCCGCAGCGTATCGGGACGTGTTTGTTTCACCCCAATGCGGTACTGTTTTGAGATATTTTCAACGCGTATTACTGGATTAGCCATAAACTCCTAAACAATGTCGGCGAAGGTCTTTTCCATCCGCCGGAAATAATAAATGCCGCTCACCAGCAGGACCAGGACCACCAAGACCGAGATCAACATGGTGGCATCCGGTCGATCCCCGCCCAACAAAGCCCAGCGATAACTCTGGATGACGCCCACCATGGGGTTCAACCCATACAAAACCCGCCAGATGCCCTCGGGGATAATATCGATCGGGTAAACGATCGGCGAGGCGTACATCCACACCTGCACAATGAAAGGCACCATATGCTGGACATCGCGGTACTGCACATTAAGCGCTGAAAGCCATAGCCCCACCGCCAGTGCGGTCAGCAGCGCAAACAGGATGATGACCGGCAGCCACAGCAAATTCCAGCCCGGCATGTAGCGGTATCCCACCATCATCCCAATTAGCACGATAAATGAAACGCCAAAATCGACCAAAGCGGCCATGACCGAGGATAACGGGATCACCAACC
Organism: Candidatus Brevefilum sp.; assembly: GCA_047921135.1. Classification (GTDB taxonomy): domain Bacteria; phylum Chloroflexota; class Anaerolineae; order Anaerolineales; family Anaerolineaceae; genus Brevifilum. Next base: position 3,191 of record JBLRWR010000051.1, on the reverse strand, counting down.
GGGGAAAATAGATCTTGGTGATCAGGTTGGCATTGCCCACCAGGCTGATGCTTGAACGCTGCAGGGCATTGGCAAACAACTGCCAGGGCAGCAAAGCGGAGATCGCAAATAATGGATAAGGCAGGCCCTGCGAAGGCGTTTCCAGCAAAATGCCAAATACGACCGTGAAGATCAGCACAGTCAGCACCGGCTGGAGAAGCGCCCAGGCAATACCCAGAACTGCCTGCTTATACCGCACTTTAATATCGCGCCATGTGAGGAAGAAGATTAATTCGCGGTAACGCCACAATTCTTTAAAATCAATCCCCAGCCAGCCCTTGGCCGGGCGGAGATAGATCACAGGAACCGGATCGTTATTATGACCTTTATTTTCCATTAAGCCACACAATCACTTTCGATTGGCCCGATACCAGTCAATTGTCTGCTGTAAACCTTCATCAAAATCTGTCTGGGCTGCAAACCCAAACTTTTCCTTGGCCCGGCTGGTATCCAGCGCACGCCGAGGCTGGCCATTGGGCTTGCTGGTATCCCACACCAGTTCGCCTTCAAAACCTGTCATCCTGGTAATCTTTTCCACCAGATCCTTGATGCTGATCTCGAACCCAGAGCCGATGTTCACGGGCAGGGATTCATTATAACGCTCGGTGGCCAGGGCGATCCCCCGGGCCGCGTCGGTGACGTAGATAAACTCGCGGGTTGGCGAGCCATCGCCCCACACCACAATGTGATCTTCGCCTGCCTCTTGCGCTTCGATACACTTGCGGATCAGGGCTGGAATGACATGTGAGCTGCGCGGGTCAAAATTGTCGCCCGGGCCATACAGGTTAACCGGCAGCAAAAAGATGCTGTTGAACCCATATTGGTCCCGATAAGCCTGTGACTGCACCAGCAGCATTTTCTTGGCCAGGCCATAGGGCGCATTGGTCTCCTCCGGGTACCCAATCCACAGGTCGTCCTCTCTGAAGGGCACCGGCGTGAATTTGGGGTAGGCGCACACGGTGCCGATGGCGACAAACTTCTCCACGCCATTGAGGTAGGCCTGGTGCATGAGCTTCACGCCCATCATCAGGTTGTCGTAAAAGAACTCCGCCGGGTGCTCCCGGTTGGCGCCGATCCCGCCCACATGTGCGGCCAGGTGGATGATCACATCCGGGTCAGCATCATCCAGCATTCGCTCAATCGCGTTCGGGTCCACCAGGTCATATTCTTCAATGGTCGGGATGAAAATATCCTTCGCACCGCGGGCGCGCAAATCCGCAATCAGGTGCGTGCCTAAAAATCCCGCCCCCCCGGTGACACAAATCCGCTTTTCAGACCAATTCAACACATTTTCCATTATGCCTCATTCAATAATTTAATTTGGCGGCCGACTTACGGCCACGCAATGCTGATCTCAAGACCGTCCACCACCAGGGCGGGCGCTTCGAGATCTTCCGTCAGTTCAACCTGGTGCTCAACACAGGTCAGCCGGCATACATCCGCCACATCACCGCTGCCGAGCAAGCGGACAGCCCGAGCACCAGAGCCGTCCAGCGCTTCCAGTAATTCCTTCACCTGCTGGCGCACCTGCTGAAACAGGTGCATAGTTTCCCGGATGTAAGCTTCCATTAACGTCGCGCGCAAGGCGCGCCCTTCCGGGGTAATTATATAACGTAATTTGCGCCGGAGGGTGCGTTCAACCCGGATATACCCCTTCTCAACCAGCTGTTGCAGGCGCCCGTTAACCGTGCCAATGGCCAGGTCCAGTTCGTCAGCTAAAGCCGCCTGGGAGATATCGGGGTCGGCGAAGACCCAGTCTAATAGTGCCAGGTCAGTGAAATCAGAATTCTTTAATTCAAGTGTGATCATAATTTCAACAGTTGAATTATAATCCCCCAATTTCATTCGTCAAGGCGGTCAATCGCCCGTTTTGGGTACCATCACCGCCATGGCGCTTTCATGGGATACGAATATCGTTTCATAAGATTCGTCAAGCGGGATTGCTACATGGACCACCCAAACATTATTTTCCTCGCTAAAAATCGCTGATCTTGGTTTAATACCTAAATATAAAGGTTCTGTGATGATCATTGAAAAACGATGGGTTTCAAGATCTTGTTTAAACCGGTCTAAATAACTCTCGGTTTCAGACATGGCCATTTCCATCAGGAATACCTTCTCATACTCGGGAATTAAATCCACACCTTCGATCATATTAAACGTTAACAAGTGGCGGTTATGAATGAATAACACCTCACCATCTTCCGGGACCATCTCATCAATTAACGATTGGATTTTCTCAACATCGTCCCATGCTCTGGCCTGATCAAGAGTTGGATAGGGTTTTATGCTATCCACTAAAAAGGCCACAGGGATCAATCCAAGCAGTATCACCATCAGAATGGGTATTTTTCGCTTTTTGTAAAACGAATAATCATCTGGAACAAAGCAATTGAATAATAAATAGGCCATGACAACTGCTAACAAAACAAGAAAAGCATCCAAATTATGGAGATTGTTACCGCCGCCAATCTTCATGCTAACAATTAATCCCCCCACCAAAAAGACGGCCAAGATACCAAACAACGCCACCAAACGCAAAATGTGCCACGAACGGTAGTTCGGTAATAGATGCCAAATAATTACGATGAGCAAGGGAAATATTGCGACCAGTAACAATGCTAAGATCCCTGGTCCAAATGCATCGTTGGGAAATAGGCGATAAATGAGTAAAGGCGAGTTTAAACTCGAAACAAAACCATCAAGTGAGCGGCCGCTGATCATAATATATACAGCATTTGACCCTAAAGAAAATAATAACCCTGAGAACGTGGCTAATATCGGCCAACCCCAATATTGAAAAAAATTTTTACCTGCCACGGGGATTTCTAAAACATAGAGTGTCACAGCCAGGGCACCTGCCACAGGGAACCAATTAATCCGGCAAATTCCAGCCCAAAGGGAAGCAATCATCACATAGATCAGTGACCTTGCTAACTTATTCTTATTAAAACCCAAAAGGACAATGATGATGACCACCATCAATTGAAAGTAAACTGGGCCGCTGAAAACAAACAACGTGAACCAGGAGGTTAGTCCGAATCCCAGCCAAAAATGCTCGGGCTTGATCCTTTTTGTTAGTGCGAGGGCACCAGCCAAAGTAAATACAACCCACAGCACAACCAACCAAAAGCGATGCAACCAAAGTGGTG
>JBLRWR010000050.1:0-11202 GCA_047921135.1 Candidatus Brevefilum sp. | reverse complement strand
GCATGGGTGCAGTAATAGGTGGGGTAGCAGGAGGAGTGTCCAACAGACCAGGTCAGCCGTTTTTCAAGCCCTTCAGCCCAGGGCAGGTAATAGCCGCCAAAAACGGTCCCGGAGGTGATTCGCCCATCTTCGGGCGGCAGCAGATCGCCCTGGACACTTTTTTCCGCATATTGGAAGGTGATGAATGCTTCTAAAAACTTGGGATCGTCCTCCAGCATGACCTGCCAGTGGCCGGCTTTGTCCAGGACTGCGAGGGAGAGCTCTGGTTCGCGGGCCAATATTTCACCGGTTTCTGGATCTTCTGCGGCCAACCACACGATAGCCATTTGGCCATCATCCTGAAACTGGATGTGATCAATACGGTAATTGAAGTGCTCCCATTGCCCGGTAGCGCGCGCCAGGGCTGATTCGACCGCCAGGGCCAGGTCTGGGCTGTCCAGATTGTCGTCTGGCAGTACGATGGGGCTGTCTGAAACATCAGCCGCACCTTGTGTGGCAGGACGATTGACCAGCAGGATCACAAATAGGGCAATACACAGCAAAACCAATAAAATGATGCCAGATTTGAGTGATTTTGTCATTGGACGGTTCGCTTTCTATCAATTTAATTCAAAATACCAGAGTCCCCAAAGGGCATGCCTGGTCAGGTTCTGTTCATTGCCCATAGGAGTGCAACATTTATGCCATTCAACCAGTTCAGGTACCATTAGCAGTAGGCTTTCTTGGAATGATCATTAATGAGTGGGCGTGTTGGTCTCAGAAGATTATTTTATTTAAAATTAAGAATTATACAATTATTGAATTAAATATAGAATTTTCAAATCAGTTTGCCTTTTAATCTTGCATACGGCTGAACTTTGTGATAAGATAACAGCCTACAAATAACCATCACTGTTTTCCGGAAACGGTTTGAGAAAAACTTCGAGAAAATAGCGAGTTTTTTTGTTTAACATCCCGAGGGGGGTTTCCCTCGCATAATCACAGTAAGGATCGGAAGGAAGAACCTATTATGCCCAGTTCATATTTAACACGAGAAGGTTTTAATCGGCTGCAAAAAGAGCTGGATTATTTGCGAACAGAAAAAAGGATTGAAGTTGCCGAGCGTTTGCGCGAAGCCTTAGAAGATGGCGAGTTGATTGAAAACGCCGAACTAGAAGCAGCGAAAAATGAACAATCCTTTGTTGAGGGACGCATCAAAGAGCTGGAAATGTTGCTCTCCAACGCCCATTTGATTGAAGAATCAGCGCAAACCGATAACATCCAGGTGGGGTCTAAAGTGAAAGTGCAAGAAGCCGGCCTGGACCCGGAGGAGTATGTCATTGTTGGTGCAGCCGAAGCTGACCCTCGCCTGGGGCGCATTTCCAATGAGTCACCGCTGGGCAAGGCGTTGCTTAACCATAAGGCAGGTGATAAAGTTAAAGTCGAAGCCCCTGGCGGCGAGTTTGAGATCGAAGTGCTCTCGGTTGGATAAAACAAAGTATCTTAAAAATTTGCCCCGCCCGGCTAGACTGGTCGGGGTTTTTATTTATCAAGATTAGGAAGGTATCATGCTGGAAGAATCATTTTCTGAATTAGAACAAGCCCGATTGGACAAACTGCGCGCCATGCAAGCCCAGGGGATTGAGCCCTACCCCACCCGCGCTGAACAAACCCACACCAGCCAGGGCGCAGTGAATGCCTTTATCAGCGCAGAAACTGAGGCAGATGCACCTGTCATCCGGGTGACTGTGGCCGGACGCATCCGGGCGCTGCGCCCCATGGGTAAAATTGCCTTTGCCCACATCCAGGACCGGGATGGCCGGCTGCAGCTCTTCTTCCGGGTGAATGACCTGGGCGAAGAAAAAATGGCTGAACTGAAGGATTACTATGACTTGGGCGATTTTATTCAAGCCAGCGGGTACATGTTCCGCACCAAACGTGGCGAGGTCTCCCTGTATGTTGAAGACTTTAAAATGCTGGCCAAAGCCCTGCGCCCCCTACCGGCCGCCAAAGACGAGGTCGTGGATGGAGAGGTTGTACGGCATGCTACCCTCAGCGACCCGGAGACCCGCTTCCGCCAGCGCTATGTTGACCTGGCCGTCAACCCTGATGTGCAGGAGGTGTTTAAAATCCGCTCGGCGACTGTGCGAGCCTTGCAGAAATTCCTCGATGACCACGATTTTATCGAGGTAGAGACGCCTATTTTACAGCCCATTTACGGCGGTGCGGCAGCCCAACCCTTTGTCACCCATCATAATCAGCTCCATCAAGACCTGTACCTGCGGATTTCCTTTGAGTTGTACCTGAAACGGCTGCTGGTGGGCGGCCTGGAACGGGTCTACGAGATTGGCCGGGACTTCCGCAATGAGGGTGTGTCTTACAAGCACAACCCCGAGTTCACGCAGCTTGAGTTCTACTGGGCTTATGCCGATTACCTGCAGGTGATGGACTTTGCCGAGCAAATGGTGGCCAACGCCGCCCAGCAGGTTTTGGGCACGACCAAAATCAGCTATGACGGACACGAAATCGACCTCTCGCCGCCCTGGCAGCGGCTCGAGCTGCGCCAGGCCATCCTGGAGGCAACCGGGATCGACATCGACGCTCACCCCACAGCTGAATCCCTGCAGGGGGCCATGGAGGCCAGGGAGATCAAACACAAACCGGGTGCCACCCGCGGCAAGCTGATTGACACCCTGATTGGGGATTTTCTGGAGCCAAACTTCATCCAGCCCACTTTCCTGTATAATTATCCCCGAGACATCTCGCCCCTGGCCAAGAGCAAACCGGGCGATCCGACCGTTGTGGAGCGTTTTGAAGGCTTTGTGGGCGGCATGGAGTTGTGTAACGCCTTCAGTGAGCTGAATGACCCCCTTGACCAGGAGCAGCGCTTCATCGAAATGGGGCGGGCTTATGCTGATGACGATGAAGAGCAGCATCCGATGGATGATGATTTCTTGAATGCGCTCAGCTATGGCATGCCCCCTGCCGGCGGTTTTGGGATCGGGGTAGACCGGCTGGTGATGCTCTTTACCGGCCGGCGCAGCATCCGCGAGGTGATCCTCTTCCCGCACCTGCGCAGCCTGGGTGAGGAAGAAAAAGCGTAAACCTGCTGCAGCGCGGCACCGCTGAACGAGCAGTCGCATGATTTACGGGAAAGCAACAGGCACAAATGGACGAAACAGCACTCATCCAAGATGCACTTGAGGGGGATTTGAATGCATTTAATACGCTTGTGCTGCATTATCAGGATATGGCCTATAATGTGGCCTATCGCATCATGGGCGAACCCGGCGCGGCTGATGATGCGGCCCAGGAGGGCTTTATTTCAGCCTATCAGAAATTACATCAATACCGGGGCGGCTCCTTTAAAGCCTGGTTGCTGAGGATCGTCACCAACAATTGTTATGACGAGCTGCGCCGCCGCCAGCGGCAGCCGGTGGTTCCCCTCAAGCCTGATCTCCCCGATGGCGAAACGTTGGAAGACCCCTACTGGATTGAAGACGGGGACGCCACACCGGAAGAGCACACCGAGCAGGCTGAACTGCAGTCTGCCATCCAAACGTGCATCAATGAGCTCGATCTCAAATTCCTGACGATCTTGGTGTTAGTCGATGTGGAAGGGCTGGATTACCAAACCGCGGCCGAGGCAGCCGGCACAAAGGTGGGCACGGTTAAAAGCCGCCTGGCACGGGCTCGTGAGCGGGTGCAGGACTGTTTGCAGGGCTTTTGGGAACTTTTGCCTGAAAACTTCCGTCATAGGAATGAGAATATGATATGAAGAAGAAAAGGCAACACACACGAGACCTGGCATTACTTTCCGCCTACCTGGATGGTGAACTACAACCGCATCAGTACCAGGCGCTTGTCTCGCGCCTGCAAGCCGAACCCGATCTGCGGGAGCGGCTGGAAAGTCTGCGAAAGGTTAAGCTCACAGTGGGCTATTTACCGCGCCTGCATGCCCATCGCAACTACACCCTGACGCCTGAAATGGTGACCGTTCGTAAGAAGAAAGCGGCACCCTTTGCTGGTACCTTACGTTTGGCCTCCGCGCTGGCGGCCATCTTGATGGTAGCACTGTTTGGCGTGGAATTCTTGTTTACCAGCGGTCCCCTGGCCCGCACCCAAATGACTTCTGTTCCGCAGATGGAATCCGCCGTGATGATGGATGATGCCCAGCCCGAGCCCTTGATCGTGTGGGGTGCCCCGGGTACAGGCGGCGCTGGAGGTTTTGTGGATGGCCGCGGGGGCGATGCGAGTGTGATGGAAGCGCCCGTGATGATAGAATCCATGCCAGTTGAAGAAGAAGCTGCTGTTGAGGAACTCCTTACGGAAGAATTACCATCGGGGATGCCTGAAGAAGTGCCGGAAATGATGCTGGAAGCAGAACTCTCCCCACCTGCAGATACCGAAATGGAAGCCTTGCAAATGGCAGCCGAGGGTGAAAAACAAATGCTGATTTTGGGGATTAACCTGGATGAAGGGGGAGAGATCATCCAGCGCAGCGGGGATACCCTGGGCATCCAAACTGCCCAGCCAGCCTGGCGAGTGATCCTGCGCGCTGTGCAAATTGCCCTGGGGGTGATTGTGTTGGGCGGCGGCCTGACCTGGTGGTTGCTGCGCCGGCGGGTTTATTAAATCTATTGTGTCACTTTTTGTTAATGAATTGCTTTCATGGGCGCTTGATTAAAAATCCCCCACCGCCCTGCCTCTCGGTTTGACATAACCCCCTCTGCAAAGTATAATCATCCTTCGTAAATTTGTATTGTATTTTGGGAGAAGAAGCGCCATGGAACAAGGTAAAGAAATTAAAGCAAAGGAGCGCTATACGGGGACGGTGCTTAAGACCACGCTGCAGGGTGCGCTGGTTAATATAGGTAGTGAGATCCCTGCATTCATTCACATTTCCCAGGCTGTCAAAGACGGCGATCCGAAAACGACCATCAATTCGATTGAAGAAGTGATGCAAGTGGGTCAGGAATTGGAATTTTGGGTCAAGCGTGTGCGCAAAGACCGCATTGAATTGACCATGAAAGAGCCCCTCGCGCTGGAATGGCGTGAGATCAAACCTGGTATGGCGGTCAAGGGTACCGTGATTCGCCTGGAGACCTTTGGTGCGTTTGTCGAAATCGGCGCTGAACGCCCCGGGCTGATCCATATCAGTGAGCTTTCGCACAGTTATGTGCGCACCCCCAGCGAAGTGGTTCGCGAGGGCGACGAGATTGAGGCCCAGGTTCTGGAAGTCAACCGCCGTAAGAAGCAGATCAAATTGAGCATTAAAGCCCTGCAAGAGCTGCCTGAACAGATCAGCCAAAACGCGGGTGTGACAGAAAAAGAAGTAGAACCCGCGCCAGAGCCGGATTTGACCGCCATGGAAATTGCTTTGCGCCAGGCGATGGAAAAATCAGACGGCGATGAGGGTTTGGGGTCAAAACAAAAGCCCCGCAAGAAGAAAGAGACCCCCGCTGAGCAAGACGAAATTCTCTCCCGAACCCTGGAGAAAAAAGTTGGCCAGGACTCATAGCGTGGACATATTGCCTACGAAAGTAGGGCACAAGAAAACCGGATAGATCAGCCGGGGAGGTGCCGGAACCATCGGCCCTCCCCTTTTCTTTTAAAGTCGGCACCTGTGCAGGGTGGCGGCATGTGCTGAGGGATTATTTCTAAATAGGTGATGGAGGCGTGATGCAAACCAAGTACATTTTTATCACTGGGGGCGTATTGAGTTCTGTTGGCAAAGGCGTCACCGCTGCCGCGATTGGCCGGCTCTTAAAAGCACGCGGGTTCAATGTGGCTGTGCAAAAAATGGACCCCTATATCAATGTGGACCCCGGTACGATGAGCCCTTACCAGCATGGCGAGGTGTTTGTATTGGATGACGGCTCAGAGACTGACCTCGACCTGGGACATTATGAGCGCTTCATCAACATCCGCCTGAGCAAAGTATGCAATTTCACAGCCGGGCAGGTATATGCCGAGGTGATCCAGCGCGAGCGTCGCGGGGACTACTTGGGCGGCACGATCCAGGTGATCCCCCATATCACCAATGAGATCAAAAGACGGGTACAGCTGGTGGGTAAAGAGACGGGGGCGGATATTGTCCTGGTTGAGGTGGGCGGGACGGTGGGTGACATTGAGGGTCTGCCCTTCCTTGAAGCCATCCGGCAAATGCGTCTTGACCTGGGCCGTGAGAACACCACCTATGTGCACCTGACCTGGCTGCCCCACATCGGCGCAACCGATGAACTCAAAACTAAGCCCACCCAGCACTCCGTCCGTGAGCTGCGATCGATTGGCATTATCCCCGATGTGATTGTCGCCCGAGCTGACTATCCCATCTATGACGACTTGCTCGAAAAAATCGCCCTGTTTTGTGACGTTAAAACCAACGCGGTCATCCCCATGGTGACCACACCCATCCTGTATGAAATCCCTCTGCGCCTTGAAAAGACCGGGGTGGCAGATCTGCTGCTCAATTATCTTGACCTGGAACCCAAGCAAAAACCAGATCTGGGGGCATGGGAAACCCTGATCAGCAAGATCAAGCAGCCCAAACCCACCCTCAACATTGCCCTGGTGGGTAAGTATGTTGAATTACACGACGCCTACATCAGCGTCCGGGAGGCGCTTAAACACGCCGCGATCGCCAATGATGTGGAGGTAGAAATTAGCTGGGTCCACGCCTCCGATCTTGAAAAGGAAGGCGGCACGGACATTTTTAGTCAGATGGATGGGATTGTGGTGCCCGGCGGATTTGGCAGCCGCGGTGTTGAAGGTAAAATAAAAGCTGCTGCGTATGCCCGAGAAAACAAAGTGCCTTACCTGGGCTTGTGCCTGGGGATGCAGGTTATGCTGATCGAATTTGCCCGGGATGTACTCCAGCAGAAGGCGGCCAATTCCTCTGAATTTGACCGCAGCACCCTGGAGCCGATCATTGACCTGATGCCAGATCAGCAGTCTATCACGGAAAAAGGCGGTACAATGCGTTTGGGACTGTATCCGTGCGTGTTACAGCCGGGCACCATTGCACATCAGGCTTATCAAACCGACCAGGTGGATGAACGTCACCGGCATCGATTTGAGTTAAATAATAAATATCGACCCGCGCTTGAAGAGGCTGGCATGCTTTGCTCAGGGGTCTCGCCAGACGGGAGGTTGGTTGAAATCACGGAAATTAAAGACCATCCCTTTATGTTGGGGACCCAATTCCATCCCGAGTTTCTCTCGCGTCCTAACCGACCCCATCCCCTGTTTGTTGCTTTTGTCAAAGCGGTTCGTGAAAATACCCTGAGTTTGCAAGAAGAAGAGGATGTTCATCATGCTTAACAATAAACTCAAACAAATCTCGTTATTAATTGTACTGTTGCTACTGGGGCTTGTTTTGGCGGCTTGCCAACGTGTCGAAGAACCTGTCCAAGAGCTATGCCCGGTTGATGAACTCGGCGAGGAACAGGGGGAGGATTGCCTCACCACACCGGCTGAACTTGAATCGGAAGAAGCAGCCTACCCAATTGAGGAGTTCGCTTACGTTGATGTTGATGAAGCTGCTTATCCCATCACAGAAGCTGACCTGACCTGGCTGTTACAATCATGGCGATTGACCTCTTACACAAGCGAAGGCGTTGAAAGTGAGCCGCCTTTCACGTGTGTGGCCTTTTATGAAGATGGCAGCTATGTCATTGGGGGAGGATCGGGCATGACCAATGGGACATGGACAAGTATCTTGCTGGCCAGTGAGTCTACCCTGATCTTGAACCCCGGCACAGGCCAGGTTGTCAGGTATCAGATGAGCGATCTGGGTGAAACTGAGCTTAGCCTGTTCACCTGGGAGGTGGGCGAATTTATTGAGATGCGCTACACACCAGATGATTCTGGATGTGTTGGTGAATAATTTTGAAATCTAATCATTTTAAATCAGAAAGATGTGAGGTAAACCTATGGATACAACGATTATTTCAGTAAACGGGCTTGAAATACTTGATTCCCGCGGCAATCCTACCGTGGAAGTGGAAGTCCTGTTGGGTGATGGCAGTTGGGGACGGGCCGCGGTGCCCTCGGGCGCGTCAACCGGCGTGCATGAGGCCCTGGAGCTGCGCGATGGGGACCCTAACCGCTATGGCGGCAAGGGTGTCACCCAGGCCGTGAAAAACGTCAACACCCGCATTGCCGAATTGTTGGTGGGCGCGGATGCCACCCAGCAGATGGCTGTTGACATGGCCATGCTGGCGCTGGATAACACGCCCAACAAGAGTGCCCTGGGCGCCAATGCCGTGCTGGGCACCAGCCTGGCTGTGGCCAAAGCCGCTGCAAGCGCGGTCGGCCTGCCGCTTTACCGCTACCTGGGCGGCGTGTATGCCCATGTGCTGCCCGTCCCGATGATGAATATCCTCAACGGCGGCGCCCACACCGGCTGGCAGACCACCGATGCCCAAGAATTCATGGTCATGCCGTTGGGTGCGCCCACATTTTCTGAGGCCTTACGCTGGGGCGCTGAGATCTATCACACCCTCAAGAAGGTCCTCAAGGAAAAGGGCTATGCCACCCTGGTTGGCGATGAGGGCGGTTATGCACCAGCCCTCAAGGCCAACGAAGAGGCTGTGGAGATCATTCTCGAAGCGATTGAGAAGGCCGGTTACAAGCCTGGCGAACAGGTCGCCATTGCCCTCGACCCGGCCGCCTCAGAGTTCTACGATGAGGAAGAAAAGGTCTACCACCTGCGCACTGAAAACCGCAAGCTCTCCAGCCAGGAAATGGTGGCCTTCTGGGTGGATTGGGTCAATAAGTACCCGATCGTTTCCATCGAAGACGGTTTTGCCCAGGATGACTGGGAGGGCTGGAAGCGCTTCACCGAGCAGGTCGGTGACCGCATCCAGATCGTGGGCGATGACCTGCTGGTCACCAACCCATCCCGGGTCGGCCGAGCGATTTCCGAGAAGGCTTGCAACTCCTTACTGGTCAAAGTCAACCAGATCGGTTCGCTGACGGAGACCCTGGAAGCGGTGACCATGTGCCAGATGCATGGCTGGACTGCCGTCACCTCGCACCGTTCCGGTGAAACCGAAGACGCCACCATCGCCAACCTGGCAGTGGCGATGAACACCGGCCAGATCAAGACCGGTGCCCCCGCTCGCTCCGATCGAGTGGCCAAATACAATGAGCTGCTGCGCATTGAAGCAGAACTGGGCAGCACCGCCCACTATGCTGGATGGGAAGCGCTCAAACGCTAAATATTTTCAACCTGAGAATACAACATACAGGAGCTGTCGATAAACGGCAGCTCCTGTATGGGTTAACGGGGAAAATGTTTCCACATTGACGATTGTCCTTGCAGGTTAAGGTATGAGCGTTTGCATCCGGCTGCATCCTCAATATTTACGCAAACCGTCAAATTTTGAGCCCAGCAAGGGATTGTAAATTAGAACAAAAAATGCTATTCTATCCTTAATCGATCATTGTTTAAGTTGATTCCTGATCAACCATTCCCATTCCACATTTATTTCCAGGAGGTAGATATGCGCACCAGAAATTATTTACCAAGGATAAAGGGGTTGCTTTCCCTGGCATCGGTAGGTCTTTTGGTGATGATGTTGTTGAGCTTGGTCTCACCGGGCAATGTCCTTGCGGCCAGTATCAATTCAATTGAGCACCCATTAGCAGATTCTTATATTATTGTCTTCACGGACACGATTAATCCCCAGGTCGAGGTACCGAGTATTGCACAAGCGTACGGTCTGCAAACCGGGTTCATTTATGAGCATGCCCTGAAGGGCATGTCTGCAATTGTTCCCCCTGGGCGCCTGAAAGCATTACAAAATGACCCACGCGTTGCGTATGTGGTTCAGGATCTGCCGCGCAGCGTCAGCAGCCAAACCATACCCACAGGCATCCAGCGTATTTTTGCAGATGCCAACGAGAATATCGCCATTGATGGAGTTGATGATTGGCGGGTGGATGTGGATGTGGCCGTGATTGACACCGGTATTGACTTCCAGCATCCTGACCTGAACGTCATGGGCGGGATCAACTGTGCCCTGGGCAATTTCTTTAGGGTGAGATGTGAGGATGGGGGTGATGACGATCACTACCACGGTACCCACGTGGCGGGGACGATCGCGGCGATTGATAACGGCGAGGGCGTTGTCGGTGTTGCACCGGGGGCCCGCCTGTGGGCAGTCAAGGTGCTTAATAAAAACGGGAGCGGCTATAGCTCCTGGATTATTGCAGGTATCGATTGGGTTGCTGCCAACGCTGATACGATTGAAGTCGCCAATATGAGCCTGGGCGGCAGCGGTTACAGCCAGGCAGAATACGATGCCATCCAGGGCGCGGTCAACCTGGGTGTTGCTTTCGCTGTTGCAGCGGGCAATTCAGACGCAGATGCCAGTTATTATTCGCCAGCCGCATTTGATAATGTCCTGACCGTCAGCGCACTGGCTGATTTTGATGGCCTGCCGGGCGGTTTGGGCAGCCCGACCTGTCGAACAGACCAGGATGATACCCTGGCGGACTTCAGCAATTGGGGCAGTGCGGTGGACATTGCTGCACCAGGAGTGTGTATCCTTTCCACATATCCCCTGGAGAAGGGTGGGTATGGGACCATCAGCGGCACGTCGATGGCCAGCCCGCATGCGGCCGGCGCCCTGGCACTGTTGGCCAGTGTTAACAATCCCAGCAATGCGGCAGACGTGTACGCGCTGTATGACCAGGTCAAGGATACCGGGAATTTTGATTGGGTCGATGATTCGGGCGATGGCATTCAGGAACCGCTTTTGGATGTGAGCACCTTCCAGCCGGCCTTGATCCCTTCCGAGGGATCCGTAAATACGCCGCCTACTGCGGATTTCACCTTTACCAGCAACGGTCTCACGGTGAACTTCACGGATGCCAGCACGGATAACGATGGCAGCATCGTTGAGTGGCTTTGGGACTTTGGTGATGGGGCAAGTTCTACGGCGCAGAATCCAACCCATACCTATTCAGGTGCAGGCATTTACGAGGTCAGCCTGACCGTGACCGATAATGATGGCGGAACCGGATTCATGGGCAAGGTCGTGACCGTGAGCAGCGAGGCACAAACCATCACAGTCGCTGCTTTGGAAGGGTCCAGTGCCTTGGTGAACAAGAATTTTTGGAAGGCAACAGTCACTATTACGGTTGGTCCTGCCCAGGCAGGGGCGGTGGTGAGTGGAAATTGGGATGGCGGCAGCACAGTGACTTGCACGACAG
>JBLRWR010000049.1:0-11316 GCA_047921135.1 Candidatus Brevefilum sp. | reverse complement strand
ATGATCTCTGATCCGCTTTGATCGTTCAGGCGTGATTTGTTATAATCAGTGCAGAATAAGAAAAATAAATTGATGTGTGACTTTTTGAGGAAATTTTTGTTAATGACAATAGAAGAAAACAGGGTTAGCTTTTGAAAGACTCACAGGATGAAATTGCCCTCATTGATGCGGCAAGAACTGACCCAACCGCCTTCGGTGAATTATATAAACGCTATGTTGAGCGAATTTATAACTATATTTATTTTCGCACAGGCAGTGTTCGGGACGCTGAGGATCTGACCGGAAAAGTGTTTTTTAAAGCCATGAGCAACATAAAGACTTACCGGCACATGGGGCTGCCTTTTTCCGCCTGGTTGTATCGGATTGCGCACAATTTAGTGGCAAATTATCATCGAGATCGGGCGCGCAAACAGGAAATTTCTCTGGACGATGTGCCGGGACAGGTGTTGCCCCAAGGAGGCCATCATCCGGAGGTGCGTGCAGTAAAAACGCAGGAAGTTGAAAATTTGTTGGCAACAATTCATAAGCTATCGCCGATCCGACAGGAATTGTTGATCCTAAAATTTGTTGATCAGCTTTCCAATGCGGAAATTGGAAAGATCCTCAGAAAGAGCGAAGGTGCAATCAAGAGTCTTTACCATCGCACGTTGCTTGAATTGCGTGAAATCATGAGCACAGGAGAGGAAGAAAATGTTAAAAATAATCGTTGATGGATCAGCAGATATGCCCGAAGGTTGGGCGCAAAAATATCAGTTTGAGATCCTCCCCATCCCCATCCATATGGACGATAAAACTTTTTATTCAGGTGTCGATATCAACCCTGATCAATTTTACAAAATGGTCCTGGATGAGGGTTATCAACCCAAAACTGCCGCACCGTCACCCTCAAAAATCAAAGAATTGATTGAAAAGGTTTGTGATCCTGGTGATACCGCACTGTCAATTAATGTTTCCGGGCAGATGTCAGCAACAGTGCGTATGGTGCAGCAAGCTGCAGATGAGCTAAAGAACAAGATTAACGTGATCACGTTTGATTCACATGCCGGATCGGCTGTCCTGGCTATGATGGCGCGTGAAGCGCGTTTGCGAGACAGCGCCGGTGAGACCATCGATGAGATACTGGAAAAACTGCGTGTGATCAGAGAGAAGGTGATGGTTGTGCTCACGATAGACAACCTGGAATTTGCTTATCGGTCAGGCCGGGTTGGAAAATTGCAGGCCGCGCTGACTTCATTTTTGAAAATCAAACCGATTATTTCGCTGAAGGATGGCTTGCTGAGTGTTTCTGACATGGTACGAACTCGCCGTAAGTCGCTGGAGCGGATTATAGCAAAAATTGAGGAACAATACCCAGGACAGGCGATCAAAGTTGCCATTGTTCATTCACAGGATCAAAATACTGCCGATATCCTTAAAGAGATGGTCACAGATGCGATGAACGTCACAGAAGCGATCTTTACTGAACTATCGATCTCTGTGGCTGCTAACCTGGGCCCAAAAACGGTTGGGATTGTGGCTATCCCGGATAACATATAAGGAGGGACTGAGGGTGGAAGGCAACCAATCAACCTATAACGAATTATTGGCGCTGGAGCAATCGCTTAAGTCTAAATTTCATCCCATCAAACCCGATCAGCAATTTGTGGGCAATCTTCGCTCTCGACTTGAATCCTCGCCGATTTATCAGCAGCAGCGTAAAGCAGCCTATATTTTTATCACCACGGCTGGTGGATTACTCCTGGGGCTGATTATCTTTTTGATTGGTAAAGGGTTGCTGGGAGAATCGAGAGGGGCGTGATTCTTGAAAGGAATGACGCCCATTGGCAACTGTTTGATCAATTGAAATTAAAAGCCTAAGACGATTAGTTTGTCTATCAATTCTTGATTGCGGGGTTCTACCAGGATGCTGTCATCTGGAAAGAAAATTGTGGGAACACTTCGGTTGCCCCGATTGGTGGCTTTTACCAGCGTTTCCCCATCTTTATCTTGATCAATGTCGATCCAGTCGTAATCAATTTGACGCTCATCGAGTATCCTCAGGGCACGTCTTGTGTCTCCGCACCAGCGTGTGCCATACACTTTGATTTTTTCCATTTACTCAACTCCTCCTTGCATATGCTTGGTATCTTCGTTAACTATGATTTATGGGGCGCTCTGTGATTATTAAATGCCACTGAATTTGTGTCATTGCCGATTTGATTTCACAGCCTTCATCCTAATCACGCCAATGCATAAAACATTATCTGATAGGTATTTTACCAACGTATTGGATAGAGTGCTTGATTGTGTAGAAAGTTGGCGGAATTAACGAAGTTTGTGTTCCAAACCTTTTTTGATGCGTGGCTATTGTGGTGTTGTTGCCATTCAGCCAATTATCAAGCTATCATTTGCGAGCCTAAATTGTAAAAAAGGGGGTTTAATTGTTAAATTAAAAGCCTGCCCAAATTTTCTGGACAGGCTTTATGAGTTTGATTGAGTGATTAATCTACCCAGCCTTGTTTTTTGACAAAATCGGTAAGTACAGGGATGGTGACATACTCGCCGTTGTAAGCTTTAATGCCCCAGATGATCTGGAACACTGCAGCTGCTGTCCAGGTGATGCATCCAATAAATACAACCGGGATTAGAAGAGAAGAAACCACTGCTGCAACGATCCCGAAAGCAAGTGCTTGGGGATAATGCGCTTTGAGGAAGGGCCGGTTTTTCTTGTCCTCAATTAGCAATAAAACAATGGGGATAATGGGCGTAAAAAGATAGGCTAATAATGCCCATAATTTGTCGTCACTGGTGATGTTTGGGTCTAGAATTTTTTCCTCAGTCATGCCTTGCCTCCTGTATAGTAATAAGTGAATCAGTAGTCAGTTGCCAACATTGAGTGTAGTATATCATCAATTTTAAAAAACCTCAAATTTATTTCCGATTGATGAAAGATGATGTGTTAAAATGGACCACATGGATCAACGGATCATTTTCATGGGTTCACCCGATTTCGCGCTGCCAACGCTCTTAGCGCTGGCAGATGCCTTCACCGTTGTGGGCGTGGTCACCCAGCCTGATCGACCGGCTGGGCGCGGCCGAAAAATGCAGCCCCCAGAGGTGAAGGTCCTGGCCGAAACTCTGGGGTTGCCGATCTTTCAGCCGGTTTCGCTAAAAGATCCCGAATCTGTTGAGCGCATTCGTAATCTCTTGCCTGACGTGATTGTTGTCGTTGCGTATGGACAAATCCTCAGGCAAAGCATTATCACACTGCCACCCCATGGCTGCGTGAATGTCCATGCCTCATTGCTACCGCGCTGGCGTGGGGCTGCACCCATCCAGGCGGCGGTTTTACAGGATGAAGTCAGTGGGGTCACAATCATGAAAATGGACCAGGGGTTGGATACAGGCCCGATCCTCAGCCAGCGCTCGCTGCCCATTCCGCCAGACATGACGGCCGGTGTTTTAAGTGACCAATTAGCCCATTTGGGCGCAGAACTTTTAGTTGAAACTTTGCCCGCGTATTTTGCTGGAGAAATCGAACCCCAACCGCAAGATGAGACCGAAGCAACCTACGCGCCAAAGCTCTTCAAGGCCGATGGTGAGCTGGATTTTAATCAGCCGGCCGAATATTTGGCCCGCCAGGTGCGCGCTTATCATCCCTGGCCAGGCACATTCGGCTATTTCAATGGTATGCCTGTGAAGGTTTATAAAGCACATGCCCTCGACCAAAGGCACCCAGAACCCGGAAAACGGTACATTGTCGAGAACCAGCCGGCCTGGGGTACCCGAAATGGTTTACTGGTCTTGGATGAACTGCAGGCGGCAGGTAAAAAACGCATGTCTGGTGAGGAGTTTTTGCGCGGCACGCGCGATTGGTTAGCAGAACAGGAGGAATAACACGGATGAAACAATATGTAATGGCCATTGACCAGGGTACCACCAGCACCCGCGCGATGATCTTCAATCACGCGGGTGGAGTGGTTGGCGTCAGGCAGAAGGAGCACGAACAGCATTATCCCCAACCGGGTTGGGTGGAGCATGACCCACTGGAGATCTGGTCGTCAACCCAGTTCGTGGTTCAGAGTGTGTTGAATGATTATGACCTGACGGTCGCTGATCTGGCGGCAATCGGGATCACCAACCAGCGAGAAACCACTCTGGTTTGGGACCGGGAGACTGGCAAGCCTTATTACCCGGCGATTGTGTGGCAGGATACGCGTACAGATAAACTTTGCAATCAATTGGCCAAAGATGGCGGTCAGGATCGCTTTCGTGACATTACGGGTTTGCCCCTGGCAACCTATTTTGCCGGCCCCAAAATTGCCTGGATGTTGGAAAATGTCCCCGGATTGCGAGAAGATGCTCTCTCTGGCAAAGCCATTTTTGGGACGGTGGATACCTGGTTGATCTGGAATCTGACCGGAGGTCGGCAAGGGGGCGTGCATGTCACTGATGTAACCAATGCCTCCCGTACGTTATTGATGAATTTACATACCCTGGATTGGGACCCGGGTATGCTTTCAGTGTTGGATATTCCCAGGCAGATGTTACCTGAAATTAAGCCTTCATCGACAGTATATGGCACTGCTGAGGGCGTCCTTTCGGGTGTGCCGGTGGCAGGTATTCTGGGTGATCAACAAGCAGCCTTGTTTGGACAAACCTGCTACAGTGCCGGCGAGGCCAAGAACACCTATGGCACCGGCTGTTTTATGCTGATGAACACAGGGAACGAAGCGGTTCCCAGTGCGTCGGGATTGCTGACGACCGTTGGCTACCAGATTGGCGATCAACAAGTGGTTTATGCCCTGGAGGGGTCGATTGCTATCACCGGTGCGTTGGTGCAGTGGCTGCGCGATAATCTGCGCATGTTCAATTCGGCGGCAGAGGTTGAAACACTGGCAGAGACCGTAGAAGACACCGGCGGTATCTATTTTATTCCTGCATTTTCGGGATTATTTGCGCCATATTGGCGCAGCGATGCACGCGGTGCGATTGTGGGCATGACCCGCTACATCAACCGCGGGCATATTGCCCGGGCTGCCCTTGAGGCGACCGCCTACCAAACCCGAGAGGTGCTGGATGCCATGGAAAAGGACTCGAATGTGAAGTTGCGGGCCTTAAAAGTGGACGGGGGGATGGTGGTGAACACGCTGTTGATGCAGTTCCAAGCCGATATTCTCAATGTGCCGGTGATCCGGCCGGTGGTTTCCGAAACCACCAGCCTGGGGGCGGCTTATGCAGCCGGGCTGGCAGTGGGCTTCTGGCCGGATATTGAATCTTTGCGGAAAAATTGGCGGGAAGATCAACGCTGGACGCCTAAGATGCCAGATGCGGTACGTTCTGAAAAATATGCTGGATGGAAGAAGGCGGTCACCCGCACATTTGATTGGGTTGAGGATTGACCCGTAGGCGGATTGTGTAACATGTCAAATCAACTGGCGATATTTGAGCAGGAAAATATCGCCAGTTTTCATTATTGCTTGTAGTGCCGATTGATTCACTGGCTAAAGGCCTGGTAAAGGTCCTTAGCGATACAGCATGTCCGTCTTGGCAGCCATGATGAAATCATTCCTGTGCAAGCCCTTGAAATGGTGGGTCCACCATTCAATGGTCACTTTGCCCCAGGTGAGGGTGATCAATGGGTGGTGCCCTTGTTCTTCTGCAATTTCTCCGACAGCATTGGTGAACTCTAAAGCATCGACAAAGTTATCAAAGGCGTAAGTTCTTTTCAACCGGGGAACACCCTTAACCTGGCAGATCTCCCATTCAGGGACTTCGGGTTTTAATTGTGAAATTTCTGCTTCTGAGAGCGGAGCACTATCCTTATTAAGTTTCACGCAGGTTTCATTAGCAATTTTTGTCATTAGGTTTCCTTTTCACTCATTATTCTTTATATTAGTGTACCGGAAGTCGCTACCTAGATAAAACATCTGTCCATGCTTTACTTGGGTTATGGCATTGGCTGCCCTGCGGAGTGGTAACCAACCACCCATCTTAATTTGATGACCGCCTCAACCAGAGAAAGAACAATGCTGATGGTGAGCCAAAGCGCGATATCAAACATGTAATAATACAGGGTTATCCTGGCGGCGTTGAGGCCGGCAGTAACCATCATCATGACCACAAAGAAGATCACCACTGCCGGGATGAGCAGATGTGAGAGCACCACGCCGATGATGATGCGTGCCCTGGATTTGCCCGCGACCTTTTGCCACCATTTGGGAACTCGCTTCAACGCGATCACATGCGAGACCAGGTCATAAATCACGATGACCGCAAGAATACCGTAGACCAGGCTGAGGGGAATCCCCAATGAAGGCTGGTTACCCAACAAGGCATCCACCAATCCATCGGCAAAGGGTCCAAATGTGAACCCGACCGGGATGAAAGCGTTTTGATTGATCAGCAGGGTGATGCCTATTTCCTGGTCTGGCAGGAGGAGGACTTCTGAGTAGAAGGCTTCCACTGCGCCATTATGCCGAATGAGCTGGTAGCCATCTTTGTCGTGTACCGACCAGCCCATGGCATAACCGCCCTGCACACCTGGTTGGGGCGTGTGCATGATCTGGATAGCCTCAGGCGAAAGCAGGGGCTTCTGGTGGAAAGTTCCGCCATTAATGAGTGCGATCATGTAGTGGGCCATATCTTCAGCCGTTGAGATCATAAAACCGGCTGGAAGCTCAGCAAGATAAAGTGGTTGTTCGCGCGTAAGAGGAAACCCAAAGAAGAAGATGTGACCATCAGCCAACCCGGCTTGGCGGGCAGGTTCCAGTTCAGTGAAAGAGTGGGTCATTTCCAGCGGCTCAAATACATTTTCTGCCAGGTAGTCTTCGAATTTGACGCCGGTCACCTCGGCAACGACCAGGGCGAGGACGTTATAGTTGGGGTTGAAATAGTTGAAGGCCGTACCTGGTGGGGAGGTTAGCTCTGCCTGGCTGAGGTGGCGCACAGTTTCTTCCAGGGTTGTTTCTTCAGTGACCAAGGGCCGGCGCAGGCTGGCGTTTGACATACCGCTGGTTTGATTGAGCAGATGCCGAATGGTGATCTGTGATGCCGCAGTGCCGTCTGCAGTGGTGAACCAGGGGAGGTAGGTCTGTACCGGCGCATCCAGGTCGACCAGTCCCTGGTCTACCAATTGCATGACTGCTAGCGCGGTGAAGGATTTTGAGACCGATCCGATGAAGAAAGGGGTATCGGTTGTGACCGGACGTGACGAGCCAGCCGAGCCAAACCCATTTAAATAGACGATGTCTTCGCCCTGGGTGATGGCGACTGCCATACCTTTAAACCGGTGGCGCCGCATTTGGGTCTCAAGATAGGATTGTGCGGCTTCAAGGTTGGGTGTAAAAGCTTTTTCGGCGGAGGCTGTGCTGTAAGCTGACCCCGAGGTCAGGAGAAAACTCAGCAGAATGAGCAGAACAATCGGCCTTTTCTTATCCATGTACCCTCCATAGTATGGCGCTATCAGATGGAAAGATCATTAAAATTGTGAGCTGGCTGTGAAGTTTATGCCTGGTCATCGCTGATGAAGCGCCGCTTCCAATCATAGAGCAGATTGAGGGCTTCGATGGGGGTGAGGCTGTTGATATCGAGGTCTTTGAAGGCCTCTAGCAACGGGTTATTTTCCGGGAAGAGGGTCAGTTGGGCTTTGACCTGTTCTTCTTTTTCCAGCGTGGTACCGGAGGAAACCTCCAGCTGGCGCAGAATTTCGTGGGCGCGCTGGATGACGGGTTTGGGCAGGCCGGCGATTTGTGCCACATGAATGCCATAGGAGCGGTCCGCGCCCCCGGGGACGATCTTGTGCAGGAAAACCACATTGTTATCCGCTTCAGACACGGCCACATTGTAATTACGGACGCCTGGCAGCAGTTCAGCCAGTTGGGTCAACTCGTGGTAATGGGTGGCGAACAGCGTGGCGGCTTTTTGATTGGGGTGGCTGTGAATGTATTCCACCATGGCCCAGGCGATGGATACCCCGTCATAGGTACTGGTGCCCCGGCCGATCTCGTCTAGGATCAGCAGGCTGCGTGAGGTGGCGTTGTGCAGGATATTGGCCGCTTCGATCATTTCGACCATAAAAGTCGATTGGCCAGCATG
Organism: Candidatus Brevefilum sp.; assembly: GCA_047921135.1. Classification (GTDB taxonomy): domain Bacteria; phylum Chloroflexota; class Anaerolineae; order Anaerolineales; family Anaerolineaceae; genus Brevifilum. The sequence continues at coordinate 3,240 of JBLRWR010000049.1, read as the reverse complement.
GATCTCATCCTGGGCGCCGATACGGGTGAAGATGCGGTCAACCAGGCCGATTTTGGCTGCATCTGCCGGGACGAAGGAGCCCATTTGCGCCATCAACACGATCAGCGCTACCTGGCGTAAAAAGGTTGATTTTCCGCTCATATTCGGGCCGGTGATGATGCGGATGATTTCATTCGGTTCAAACACCGCATCGTTGGGGACAAACCGTTCAGAGACCCGTAACTTTTCTACCACCGGGTGCCGGCCGTTGACGATCTCCAGGCATTTTTCATCGACCACCTCTGGCCGGTGATATCCGTTCATCGCGGCTGTATCTGCCAAAGCCAGGTAAGCATCCAGCTCAGCCAGGCCGCGCGCTGTCTCGAGTAACTCCTGGGCGCCTTGGGCTAGCTCTGTGCACACCTGGTCAAAAACCCGGCTTTCGATCTCGTGGATTTGCTCCTCGGCATTCAAAACCAGGGTTTCATATTCTTTGAGTTCGGGCGTGATGTAACGCTCTGCATTGACCAGCGTCTGTTTGCGGATGTATTCTTCCGGTACCAGGTCGGTGTTCGTTTTGGTGACCTCAATATAGTAGCCATAGACTTTGTTATAACTAACTTTGAGCGATTTAATCCCCGTACGCTGCTTTTCGGACTTTTCCAGGTCCGCGATCCACTGGCGGGCATGCTGTGAGGAATCCAGGATGTTGTCTAGTTCGGCAGAAAAACCCCGGCGGATGATGCCGATATTGGCCAGGGTGGCGGGAGGCTCGTCCTGGATGGCCGCCTTGAGCAAGGCGAGCTGGTGATTGCAGGTATGAAGGCGCTGCAGCAGGTTGGAAATGGCTGGCTCATCAGCACTGAAGATCGATTTCAGCTGGGGGAGCTGGTCAAGGTTCTCCCGGATGGCGACCAGGTCGCGAGGCTGGGCGTGCCCGGAAATGACCCGGGTGGTCAGGCGTTCGAGGTCATCAAAGGTGTCCAGCTCGTCCATGGCTTCAGCCCGGATCAGGCCGTGGGTGAAAAAGTAGTCCACAACTTCCAGGCGGCGTTGAATGTGCGCCACGTTGCGCAGGGGCTTGCTCACCCATTGATACAAGAGCCTGCCGCCCATCGGGGTGCGGGTGCAATCCAGGATGCCTAACAGCGAGCCATGTGCTTTGCCTGAGCGGATGGTCTCTGTTAGCTCGAGGTTGCGACGCGTTTCAGCGTCCAGTACCATGAACTCTTCCAGGGTATAGGTGGTGAGCTGATCCAACAGTTTGAGGGAAGGGCGTTGCGTGTCCTCGAGATAGGAGAGAATGGCCCCGGCTGCGCGCACCGCCATGGGTTTACCCCGCAATCCGAACCCGTCGAGTGAGACGACGCCGAAATGCTCTTTGAGGACATCGGAACAGCGGTTAAACTCAAAATGCCAGCTTTCGTACGATGAGGTGAAGCCCGGTAATCCCTCCTGTTGGGGCAGTGTATCCGGCCAGAGGATCTCAGAGGGTTGCAGCCTGAAAAGCTCTGAGCGGATCTGGTTCCCCACATCCTTGCCGATGAGATCTGTGGTTGCAAACTCCCCGGTGGAGATATCTACATATGCCAGACCTGCCCGATGCTCCTGGAAAAAGACCGCAGCCAGGTAATTATTATTAGGCTTCTGGAGCAAACCCGGTTCAACCACGGTGCCGGGGGTCACCACGCGCACGACCTCGCGGGGCACCAGCCCGTTTTCCGGTTCATCAGAGACCTGTTCGCAAATGGCCACATGGTAGCCTTTGTTGATCAGGCGAGAGAGGTAATTTTCGGCGGCATGATGGGGAATGCCAGCCATGGGCACTCTGACGCCCTTAGAGACCGGCCGAGATGTGAGGACGATATCCAACTCACGGGAGGTAATCTTGGCATCCTCATCGAAGGTTTCGTAAAAGTCACCCAGGCGGAAGAAAACGATCGCGTCAGGATGCTGCCGTTTGATATCCAGGTATTGGCGTCGGAGCGGTGTCAGTTGGCTCATTGGTTTTTTATGGATTCTGTGTAGCTCATCAGGCTCTGAGTTAAAGCATCATCCGAGCCCGAATTTATGGGTTTATTTGAGCGCTTCACGGATGTAAACCTGCACCTGATCCAGGGCTTCAGCGAGTTTGCTGGCATCCTTTCCACCAGCTTGCGCCAGGGTTGGCCGGCCACCGCCGCCGCCGCCGACAACTTTGGCAACTTGTTGAACGAGTTGACCAGCATGCAAGCCGCGCTTGACCAGGTCTTCAGTTACAGCGGCAATCAGGGTTGGCTTGCCATCCTGGTCGGAGGCCAATACGGCCACGCCTGAGGGATGTTTCCCCCGGAACTTATCGGCCATTTCACGCAGGGCATCGATGTTGGCGTTGGGCAGGACCGCTTTCAACACGGGGATACCCTCGATTTGCTCAAGATTGTCCATCACATCATCAAAGGCGCTGCCTACCAGTTGGTGGCGCAGTTTTTCGTTTTCTTTTTCAAGGCTGTTCATGGCCTCAAGCAGGTTTTTAACTTTTTTCAGCGACTCAGCCGCTGAAGTGCCCAACAGGGCATTGAGCTCATCGAGGGTGTTCATTCGTTCACGGGCGCGCTGGTATGCCCGCCAACCTGTGACAGCCTCGATGCGACGAATGCCTGCCGCGATGCTGCCCTCGTAGGTGATGAGGAACAAGCCGATATCGCCGGTTTCGTCGACGTGTGTCCCGCCGCACAACTCATGTGAAAGGACTGAATCCCCGCCAATTTTGATGGTGCGTACGACACTATCGTATTTTTCGCCAAATAAGGCCATCGCGCCTTCTTTAATGGCATCGTCAAGGGGCTTTTGGGCAATGCGGAGCGGGTAGTTGGCCAGGATGGCCTGGTTGACATGGGCTTCAACTGACAGTATCTCCTGGCGGGTCATTGCTTCGTGATGGTTAAAATCAAACCGGAGATGGTCTGGTGCAACCAGGGAACCTGCCTGCCGGGCATGGGGGCCCAGCACCTCGTGCAGGGCGGCGTGGAGCAGGTGTGTGGCGGTGTGGTTGCGCATGATCTCAACCCGCCGGTCGAGATCAACCCGCGGGATGGCCAGATCGCCAGTTTGGGGGTTGCCCTGGGTCACTTCCCCAATGTGGACGATCATCCCCGCAGCAGGTTTGCGCATACCGGTGATGGCGATGGCCCACTTTTCGCCGGATGCGCTGAGAATCTGCCCTGTATCAGAGACCTGTCCGCCAGATTCGACATAGAACCCCGTCTTTGGCAGCAGGAC
>JBLRWR010000048.1:0-11399 GCA_047921135.1 Candidatus Brevefilum sp. | reverse complement strand
CTTCTCTTAGGTGGCCCTCTCAATACCCTTCCAGGGCACAGGTACACTTTCAGGGCACAGGTGCCAAAACCGGGATGCGAACACAGTGCCCTCCGGGTATTCCCGTGGGGGCATGTTTTTATTTAATCAAAAGCTTGGGTGGCCCTCTCAATCCCCCTTCAGGGCACAGCCACCCCTGCGGGGGACAGGTGCCAAAACCGGGATACGAACACAGTGCCTATCATGAAGTCCCAATGTATTCTGTGTTGTTAAAAAACAGGGTGCTCTCGGTTGAGCACCCTGTTCCACACGATGTTTCAAACGTGTACCGGATTAAATCACCATAGATTTGGCCAGCTTAACCGCTCGGCTGGCATCGGATGCATACCCGTCTGCTCCGATCTTGTCCGCATACCCCTGGGTGATCGGTGCGCCGCCAATCAACACCTTAACCCTCTCCCACACGCCTGCCTCCTCCAGGGCCTGGATGGTGGTTTGCATGCTGGGCATGGTGGTCGTCAGCAGCGCAGACATGGCCAAAAAATCCGGGTGATGCTTCTCAACCGCATCTACAAAGGCTTCTGGCGCCACATCAGTGCCTAAATCAACCACCTGGAAGCCGGCGCCTTCCAGCATCATACATACCAGGTTTTTACCGATGTCATGCAGGTCTCCCTTCACCGTCCCGGCGATAATCTTGCCAATCGGTTGAATATCGGCATCCACCAGTTTGGGTTTAAGGATTTCCATGCCGGTCTTCATCGCCCGGGCTGCAATCAACATTTCAGGCACAAAGTACTCGCCTTCCTCAAACAAGCGTCCTACCTCCCCCATGGCATTGACCATCACATCCAGCACCGCTCCAGGGGGAACCCCCTCTCGCAGCGCGGTCTGCACTGTTTCCTCAGCCTGATCCCGCTGCCCCTCCAAAATGGCCTCAAAAAGTGCAGGGATCCCATTAGAAGCCCACCTTAAAAATATCGATTCGTGGTCTAGCAAATAGGGTCCACTTAAACCATCGAAATAAAACCAAGCGTGGTAAACATATTGATTCTTTTCCCACCATTTGACAGATAATCATAAATAGTTTGGGCATTGGCTTACAAGGTGCGTGTTACAACATCTAAGATCGTAAAAATACAACAGAAGCCGCTGCTTTGGCCACCAAGTTCAAATTTGCCTAGGGCCTCTTCGCCTCTCCACTGAACAACCGTTCCCAGGTCATCGGCCCCACAATCCCATCCACGGTCAACCCGTTCAGAGCCTGAAACTGCCTCACCGCCTGATCCGTTTTCGGCCCAAAAGTACTATCCGCCCAGCCAATGTCTTCAAATCCCAGGTCCAGCAATCGTTGCTGGAGAAGCCGCACATCATCACCACGCATGTAAGGGGAAGCCAAACGCAAGCTGCGTGTTAGCGGTGGCAGGGTCGGTGTATTTGTCGGCACAAAGGTTGCTGTAGGGCTGGGGATGGGCGTCGCAGTCGGTTGAATGATCTCAATGTGGTAATTATGAACCTCAATGCGTTGCAGGGTTCGGTCGCCCGCATTGACCACCCATAAATCACGACCATCATGCACCAAGGCTACGGGTTGATTGCCAGTGGGGAGGGCTGGCCCCACGCTTCCTGTAGCCGCATCAATACCCATCACCATATCATCCCCCTGGTTGGCTACCCAGATCGTTTTTCCGTCGAAGGCCAGCGCGCTAGGCGCACTACCAACCGGAATGGCATCCCCAATCGTGCCGGATTTCGCATCCAGCCAATACACTGCGTCCCAGCCAGCCGTCCAAATCCGCCTGCCATCAAAAACCACCGGCCCTGCAGGTAAGCTGTAAGCCATATTCGCCCCGGGACAGGCATAATCCCCGCCAGTATGAAAAGAGGCCAAACCCACATCACTGGCCATCCACATGCACTTGCCGTCAAAAGCCATCTCACCTGTGGTGCCCCAGCCTACGAGGTATGAGTTATACGCCTTACCTGTGTTGCGGTTGATTGCCCAGGCGCTGTGATGATCCGTCACCCAGATCTTGTTTCCATCAAAGCCTAAAGCCTCTGCAGGAAAAGCGTCACTTGCATCATTTATGGTCGTATGGATGAACTTCTCCGCTGTCGCCGGAATCAAAATTACAATCTGTGGTGGCCGGGTCTCATTGCGTGGCATCAACAGATAAAGCCGGTTACCATCAAAAAGCATCTGGGAGGTGCGGTTCTCCCAGGCATCAATATCCCCAAACATCACCGGTGGGTACTGCGCCAGCAACCCGGCTTTGGGATCAATTCTGACCAAAAGGTTATCAAAGGCATCATCACCGCTGGAATGCAATACCCATAAATATTGCCCATCAAAGACGACGTCGATCGGATTATCTAAAAGCGGGTAAAAATCGGTGGCCCAATCATACTCATCAAACGGGGCCAAAGGCGATTGTCCATCCGAAGGAATGGCAGCTGGATGAAAAAGCGCCGCCCAGTTCTTATAATCGACCACACCGTTTGTGGGAAGCCCATTCAGTTGCTGAAACTGCCGAACTGCATTCTCGGTCAGGGCATTAAAGCTATAGGGGTTGAACGATGAGTCTGTAGCATCAAGACAACCTAAATCAACCAGTCGACCGCTTAAAAAGCCTACGGCGATGCCGCCGGGTAAATACCGGGAAAGTGCCCTGGCGGGATAGGGCGGCGGTTTGGTTACACCTTTGACATCGCTCGAACGGATCAACGCCAATAACGCATCGGTAACCTCTCCAGTGATCGGCATCCCATTCAACCATTCAAGATGAGCAATGGCTAAAGCTGTTTGTTGGTCAACCACACCATCTACCAAACCGGTCTCAACAAAACCTAAAGCCTGTAATTGCTGCTCTAAAATCAAATATTGCTCAATGGCTGAGATTTGGTGGGTCTCTGTCACTTCTAAAGGAATTTGTGTAATCGTCGGGTTAGGAACTTCGGTAGGACTCTCAGCCCCTGGAAGTGTTATAGTTGTTGAGCTTGGTGTCAACGCCCCAATCGGCCTGGAGGACATCTCAGTTGGCTCATTGACAACCAATGGAATTAAATCCACAGGTGCCGTTTTACCCTCATCGGCAACTGATGCACAAGAAGTCAGTAAAAGGCAAAGGGCTAAACTTAATACCACCCAAAGAGCTTGCTTTTTCATACTGCCTCTATAATCGAAATCATCACTGAATTGATCTTGGGGATCATTCATGATTATAGTGGTTTTTCATGTATTGGAAAGATGGCAAATCCCCATAGCTTCGGGCTAAATCTTCAAATTGCGGATGATTCTGCCTAACAGGGGTGTGTTTATCGTAATAGCTTCGTCCGGGCACAACTCTTGGCAGCAATAACAGCGAATACAAAGGCGATAGTCGTATTGCGACGGCGCTTTACGGGTGGTTCGAAAATCAACTGCCTTGGGCATCACCGGGCATACGCTGACACAGCGCCCGCAGCAGGTACATTTCTCAGCATCAATCACCGGTTTTGGGGTGATCCACTGCTTCAGCATATGCATATAAAACCCTTGCGAACCCGTTGTGCTTAGTCTGGAACGGTTGGCATCAAAATCTTCAATTACACATGCGTCAATAGGCTCTCCCAGAATGGTCACCTGGTCAGGCTGTAGCAGTCCATGTGCCTGGGCGACTTTGAGGGTTGGCACCAGAAACGGGTCAAGATTCATAATACGTGCCGCACAGTAATCCAATGCATGCGGATTGGACGATAACAGGATCACGCCAACCTGCCGCACACGCCCATTGCGGGGGCCGTTGCCCTCCATGCCCACCACACCATCCATAATGTGCAAGCGGGGTGCGATCAGTTCAGCCAGATCGACCAGCATGGTCGCAAACTGAAGTTCATCGGGCAGTCGGGCATGGAAGCCTGACTTTTGCACGCCGGGCAGGCAGCCAAACAGGTTTTTCACAGCACCTGTCAGGCGGGTCAACCCATGGGTCTTGAACTTTGGCAAATTGATGACACCATCCACCTCGGAAAGTCCTTTAGCGATCTGAAATTGTTTCAACAAAATCCCTTCGGGGTTTGGTGTGTCCAGCAATGTGGTGAAATCCGCCAGCTCAACCTCCAGAGATTGGGCAACGGCATCCAGACCAGCCAGCCTGGCTGTTATGTGTGGGAAGCCCACGCCTGGCGAATCCCCATAGGATAAATTCGCACCGCCTTCCTTAAAAAGCCGGATAACCGCCTCAAACACGGCCGGATGGGTGGTGGTGCCGTGCTCGGGCTTATCACCTACCAGTAGATTCGGTTTAAGTAACAATTTTTCACCAGGTGCGCAAAACCGTTCAATACCACCCAGCAGGTCAACGCCTTGGGATAGCTTCGGTAAAACATCCTGGTAGTTTTCACATCGGATCACGGCCACACGCTGATCAGATCCATTTGTTGAGACTGATTGTGTCATTTTCACACCCTTCTTCAAACTGTAATGCACAGAATTCTATCATAGGTAGCCAGTTGATATCTGGCATCGTACCTGGCCAGTTTATGGATCCCTTCATCAATTTGACGGACAGCCCAAATTTCACCGATCATGGATATAATTGCTGTATGACTGAAAATTTATTTACCCGCGCTGACGGACGCCGCCAGGACCAATTGCGGCCGATATCTTTCACCCCTGATTACACCCACTACGCAGAGGGATCCGTCCTGATCACCTGGGGCGAAACCATCGTACTGTGCAACCTCACCATCCAGGAAGGCGTGCCGCGCTGGATGGCCGGGCAGGGCAGCGGATGGATGACGGCGGAGTATGCCCTGCTGCCCCGCAGCACCCACACCCGCACCCCGCGTGAGATTAATGGCCTCAAGGGGCGCACCCAGGAGATCCGCCGCCTGGTCGGCCGCGCCCTGCGGATGGCCGTCGACCTGACCCTGCTGGGCGAGCGCACCCTGCTGCTCGATTGCGATGTGCTCCAGGCCGATGGCGGCACGCGGGTAGCCTCTATCACCGGGGGATACCTGGCCCTGGCGCTGGGCTTGCACAAACTGATCACAGCAAGCGCCATCCCGGCAGAAACCTTACGTCCGCCAATCGCTGCCGTCAGCGTGGGCATTGTTCAGCAACGATCCCTGCTGGACCTCAACTACCAGGAGGACAGCCAGGCAGCGGTGGATGTCAACATCGTTAAAAATTCCCAGGGGGAATACATTGAAGTCCAGGGCACAGCCGAGGGACAGCCCTTCAGCCCACAATCCCTGCAGCAGATGCTCAGGCTGGCCGATCAGGGCATTGAAAGCATCCTCGCCCTGCAAAATGAAGCCCTCCAAACAATGCTTTAAGCCCTTTGTGCAGATTAAATCAAAAGAGACCCTGCCTTTGTTTCCTGGCAGGGTCCCGTTTGAGAATAAGCGCTTATTTGCGCAGGGAACGGTAAATCACATAGCCGCCGATCACCAGCAGCGCAACCGGACCGATGAAACCGATCAAATTCGTGGCACCCAGGGTCACAAAAATGCCCAGCAGCAACAAGATCCCCGCTGGGTAGAGGGCCCATTTAAGCTTACCCGAGGGTTTTGGCGCGATGTACACCAGCCCAAAGGTGAGGGCTAATCCGAGGAAGAACAACCCGCCTTCCAGCGCTACATTACCCGTCACCAGGGTCACGCCGGCCAGGGTCAAGATCACGCCGCCCGGGATCAACGCCCACCAGTGACGATGGTTGGAGAGATAGATGGCAATAAACGGCAGGCCAACAAAGCCTAAAAAGACCGCGCCGCTGAGTCGGCCGCCCACACCGCCCATCCACTCCCCCATAAAGGTATTGATCCCCACCCCAATCAAGATAAACCCCGGGATCAGCGCCCACCATTCATCGGTGTCGGTGATGAAGACCAGCAGAAAAATCAATCCCCCGCCTGCCATCAGCGGACCAATCACCATTTCCCAGCTGATGGTGATCATTTCCAGGTTGGATAGCAGGAACACCACACCAGCCGCAATTAACAACACTCCCCCCACAAGGGACATTAAAAAACGTCTGTTTGACTTTTTCATCGATCTACCTCCTCAAAGTTACACACTCACTTTGATTATAGCTGAAATTCGCACCAACATTTAAAGAAAATATACTGAATAACACAACAGGGCGACTTACTCCCATGGGAGCGCCTATCGCCAACCTTGCCTCACCCACCCGAATGGTAATCTATAATATAATTGTGCAAGGAAGGTTGAACAACTTAACCAATAGCTTAAAGGAGTCTTAACATGCAGGATTTGGTAAAAGATTGGATGATTGACCTGGTCGTTTTTATAGACCCCGAAAGCTCCGTTTTGGACGCCCTCGCAAAAATGCGCCGGCGGTACGTCAACAGCTTAATTGTCGAAATCAAAGACGGCAAGACCGAATACGGGATCATCACCTCCACAGACATCTGCGACAAGATTGTCGCTCAGGGTCAAAGCCCAGCCAGGACCAAGATTCGGGACATCATGACCACACCCCTGATCAGCATCAAACCTGATCAAACCATCTTCGAGTGTGCCAAATTGATGAGTGACTTACAAATCCACCACCTGCCAGTGACCGATGAAAAGGGTGTCATCATCGGCATGATCTCAGCGACAGATTTCCTTGTCGTCGCAGAAGCGCTCGGCCACGGCGATGGCGACCGACTTCTCCGCTGAGGGAGGTCAATTCTAATCTTTTTAGATCAACGCCTGAGAATTACACGCCGGGACAATTGCACCTTGTCAACAGGCGTTCCGTGCTATAATTTTATTGTGGGATCAGATGATTAAAGCGCTGGTGAAATACCGAGGTTTTCTATTGGGTGCTCTGATCCTGTGCGGTGCCATCTTATTTGGTTTGGCTTTGCAAGGGTGTCAGCATGAGGTGCCAATCACTGGAGACAACACTACCTGGGTCACCGATATTGGGATACCTGCCACGCTACCCCAGACATGGTTAGACCAAATTCAAGACCACCCGCAGGATGAGGCCTTTGGCCAGGAGCACAATCAAGGGAATCAACCGGTTGAGGAGACGTTCCCACCCCCCATCATCGACCCAGCCACGCCCATCCCGCCGCCACTGGACGGTCTGGCGCTTGACGAGGACATTCTTGTGTGGGTCTTACTGGGATCAGATACCGAGCCACCCTTCACCGGGCGCACCCAGGCCATTCACCTGCTCTTTATCAATCCCAGATTTTCAAAAGCCAGCCTGGTCTCAATACCAGGCGACCTGTACGTTTACATTCCCGGCTATACCATGCAGCGCCTCAACGTGGCCTATGCCATAGGCGGCATTGAAACCTTGCGCATGACTCTGGCTTATAATTTTGGTGTGAACCCCAGCCGGTTTGTCCTCGCCCACCCGGGAGATTTCCAGTGGCTGGTGGATGACATCAACGGGATCGAGGTGACGGTCTTCTTCCCCATTCGGGATGCCTGCGGTGGGATTCGCGCCGGCGTGATCCAGATGGATGGCACCCTGGCATTGTGCTACGCATCTTACCGCAACGGCATCGACGAAGTTGACCGCATGCTCCGGCAGCAACAGCTCTTGTCGCTCATCTTTCGCAAGTTTGCCCGTGATGGGAACCTGATCCAACTTCCCGTCCTGTTTGCCAGTTACGAGGCCTGGATCAAAACTGACTTTTCGCTGCCTGAGTTGATGGGCTATATCCCGCTTGCACTGCGATTGGCAGACCAAGACCGAATCGGTTATTATATAATCGGGTGGGATCAGATCTCCATTTGGGAGGTGCCCGGTTACAGCCAGGCGCTGGTCTTCCTCCCGGATCAAGAAGGAGTCAAATCGGTGCTCCAAAACGCAATCGATGCCATCCTCATCCCCAGCCCGCTGACCAACCAGGTGCAAACCCTGGAAGCTCAGCTGACTGCTGCCCACCAGGCAACTGCGACCGCATTTGGCCAGCCCACACCCACCCTCACGCCCACGCCGCTGGAGACGGAAACGATGACCCCGACACCCAGCCCAACGCCAACGATCACACCGCCGGGATATCCATAAAAAAGGTTGCGTATGATTAAGCGCCATCTCAAACACACAGGAAGCCAAACCCTTACGATCCTTTTGATCGCGTGTGTTTTGGTGGGGCTGATCATCTCTCGCAACGCCCAGGCCAGCGCCTACAGCCTGAGATCAGAGTCACCCGATCGCCAGGCTGTCATCACCGTGCCCTACACCACCTTCGAGTGGTGGCTGCTAACCTGGAACAATTCCCAATTGATCTGTCAAGTTTATGTTGAACACGAAGGCTGGCCCCACCCGGATGAAGTGGAATATTTTTGCGGCGAGCAAATCGCCAGAGATTGGCAGGAGACCAAGCCCTGTGTCTTTTCAGAAGAAATCACCTCCGCAGCGCAATGTCCTGGGCTGTACCTGCATCTGGCCAGTGTCACCCCCGGGGAACGAGAAATCGAAGTGACCTTACTGCCGCCGGAAGTGTTTATCGACATTGCCGAGTGCGACCCACAACCACCCGAAAATCGCTGTGACACCCTGCCAAAGCTGCACCTGATGGCAGAAGAGCCGCTGCCCAATGAGCACATCATCACCATCCAGGGCACCATTGGCGCTGACTACTTTAGCTGCAGCGGGGACGAATGCATCGTGCCGCTGCCGGCCACCGGGGTCAACGGGGTCGGGGTCACCTTTTGGGCAGACTCCAGCTTTGGCGATTCCACCGAAACCTTCACCGCCCAGATCCGGGTGGTGCCCTGGGGCGACTTTACCGCTCCAGATGTCGACACGGGCGACGACCCCCGGTGGTATGTGGATGTGCTCAGCTCGCAATATTTGAGGAAGGTTGAATCGTCCTGCTCGCAAATCTGGTCGGCCTTTCCGCCCATCGGCGGACCGCCATTATGGTTATCCTCGCCGGATCACCCCGATGCCCTCATCTCAAGTGAACCCTATTATTTCCTGGCGGGCTCACTCATCCGTTCAGGAGCGGTTGATGCCAGCGCCTGCCCTGGCGGTGGTCTGCAGTCGAACGGGGTTGCCAATCAGTGCGGCCTGGAAACAGCCCGCCCCATGATCAACGAATGGCAGAACCAGTTCGATGGCGAAATCGTACGGGTGGCCAAGGAGACCGGCGTGCCCGCCCAGTTGATGAAGAATATCTTCAGCCGCGAGAGCCAATTTTGGCCGGGTTTTGCAGCCAGTTATAAGGAAGCTGGCCTGGGCCATCTTAGCGATCTGGGTGCTGATACCGTGCTGCTGTGGAACCCGAGCTTTTTCACTCAGTTTTGTCCCCTCGTCCTGGATACCACGGTCTGCCAACGTGGTTTTGGCAACCTAGACATCAGCGAGCAGGAGATGCTGCGCGGTGCCCTGGTACAGAAGGTCAACGCGGCCTGCCCCGAATGCCCGCTGGGGATTGACCTGCGCCAGGCCAATTTCAGCATCAGCATCTTTGCCCGGAGCCTGCTAGCAAACTGTGAACAGGTGGGGCAGATCATTTACAACACCACCCGTCACATAGCAGGCGAGGTCAGCCCCTATGAAGACCTGTGGCGCTATACGCTGATCAACTACAACGGCGGTCCGGGATGTCTCTCCGATGCCATTGAACGCACCCTGTCCAGCGGACACCCGCTGACCTGGGATGCCGTCATCCAGCATCTTGAACCCGGGATCTGTCAGCTCAGCATCGATTACGTCAACGACATCGCCTACATGCCGGGCGCACCTGCACCAACCCCCATGCCCAGCGTCCAGGCGCCCACCTTCCAACCCACACCTACCACCCAGGCTGAAGAAGTGGTGCCGACCCAGGTCCCCCAGCCCACACCTACGCCAGATCCCGGTGGGGCCTACCCGCCAGCACCCACCCCCACCAATCCCGGCTTTTATCCCTGATCGGGCGCTAAACCGAACAACACACAAAAATAGCCCGCCAGTTCACTGGGGGCTATCTGTTATTAACCCGTTAAGTCAAATTAAATCGTCTGGACGAACCTGCTTCTACCCGTGCGTTACTTTCCCGAGCGCAGCGTTTCGAGTTGGACTGTCAATTCTGCCCGTTTTTCGTCAGCAGCCCGGTTAACCTCATCTTTGATGTGGGTAAAGTAATCCATAATCTCCTGGCGGGCGCTCTCACCCTTTGTGGGCGCGTATAACAGCGCCAGTGTGCTGCCAACCAATCCCCCCAGAAAGGCGCCTAAAACAAAGTTTCCAAATTTTCGCATGTTTTCCTCCAAGGTCGTACCGGTGAATTATCACATTAATTATAGCGCATCCCCACTGGAATGAAAACCTGCCTTGCGTTGGCTGCCCGCCAATTCGAGACCAACCACTATTTATTACTCGCCGCCAGAGGAGCACAGGTATAATCTCATCAGAAAAGTGAGGTCACACGATGAAATTCTATAAAACCAACCTGGTGGTCCATACCCGTGGGCGGGGTTTACAGGAACTGACCCAGCAGATCAACGCGCAACTCCGGTCCTGGGCGGTCAGCGAGGGCATGGCCTACTTGTTCATCCCCCACACCAGTGCCTCCTTGGTGATCAATGAGTGTTTCGATCCCTCCGCCCAGCAGGATCTGGAGGCCTTTTTAGACCGCATTGCCCCGGAGGGCGAGCCCTGGTATGCACACACCCTTGAAGGCCGTGATGATTCCCCCGCACACCTGCGCACCATGCTCACAACCACAAGCCTCTCCATCCCGGTCGACGAAGGCCGCTTGAGTCTTGGCACCTGGCAGGGCATCTACCTGGCAGAACACCGCCGCCGGGGCCATCAGCGCCATGTACTCCTGCGCGTGTTATCGGTGGAATGAGGCCAACCCAACCCCATACCTCAAACCCCGGGGTCCGAGGAAGCACATTCTTCCGAGTAAAACCCAAACGGTATGATCCTTTCATTAATTACCCCTGCCCTTCTATCAGGAAATCAACCGCTTTAACCTTAAAATATCTTAAATGCCCTTGACAAAAAATCAGAATAAATGCACAATTGGTGTACGGGTTCTTAGAGGCGGTTTTACCTAACCTGCAAACACTACACGCACAAACATTTCATGACCAACCCGGGGAAGTTGTTCACTATATCCATTTAATCAAGCCGATTAAAGGAGGTGCCTATCGGGTTTAACGTTATTTTTTTTTTGAAATATAACAAATACGGTCTTAAAGGACCAATTATTAGACGATATTAGAAAAACAGAGGAGTAATAAATGAAAACCAAATTTTTTACAATTGTTGTTTTAATCGCCATGCTATCGCTGGTTTTCAGCGGTGTGGCGATGGCGGCTACCTACATTCAAGGGCCTATCGAGGGTTCGGGCGATCCTGGAGCTACTTGTCCACAGACTGACCCTTGGACAAAGATTGACGCAGAATCGGGCTCGGCATCTGGTGATTGGGGATCATTCACTTACGGTGGTAATTCGCTAACCTACAATG
>JBLRWR010000047.1:0-11602 GCA_047921135.1 Candidatus Brevefilum sp. | reverse complement strand
AGCCAAAATGATCGTCGCCAAACATCGCAACGGCCCCACCCATCCGGGTATCAGCCTGGTGTTCATCGAGGAACTGGCTAAATTTGAAAATGCGGCTCGTGGTCCAAACCTGGACATGTGAAAGAATATTAGAGATGGCACAGCAACCAAGTCCCCCCTTCAACGGCTTTCCCGACGATGATCCAGCGACCATCCGCGTGCCTCAAGCCTTCTTCACGCATGGATTAAGGCAGATTGACAACCTGCAGCAGTTACGGCTGCTCTTATACTTCTTCTGGCAGGCAGAGGCACAGCAAGGCATCCTCCATCATGTTCGGTGGGAAGACTTAGCAGCCGATCCAGCATTAGTTGAGATGATAGGCGATGAAGACGGCCTCCGCCATGCGCTGCAAGAACTGGTTAACCAAGGCTGGTTGATAAGTGCAGAAATTGAATATTTGGCTGAAACGAATTATTTTCTCAACACCCCGCAAGGCAGGGCAGCAGTCCAAGCAATAGAATCCGGTCAATGGCAGAGATCGCAGCAAAACCGCCAACCCATTCACCTGCCGGATGAAACACCCAACATATTTAAACTGTATGAAGAGAATATTGGCGTAATCACACCCATGATGGCCGATATCCTTAAAGAAGATGAAAAAACTTACCCGGCATCGTGGATCAGAGAGGCGATCCAAATCGCCGTTGCCCGCAATGTGCGCACCTGGAAGTACGTCCAGGGAATTTTAAAACGCTGGCAAAAGGAAGGACGTGACAATGAGCAAAATCGACGAGACAACTCGCAAGATCCGGAAAGATACCGAAGGCGCTGGCTCAAACGGGACTGACGCCCAGCAATCCAGGGGTGAAATCCGCCAGGTGAAGATGCCCGGCAAACCCGATTGCCCAATCTGCGGCGGAATCGGTTATTTACGCCGCGATCTGCCCATTGAACATCCGGATTTTGGCAAAATGGTGCCCTGCGCCTGCCGCTCAGACGAGATCGTCCAATCTGCCAAAGCGCGCCTGTTTCGCATGAGCAGCCTGGAAGCTCTGCATAATTTGCGTTTTGACAACTTTGAAAAGCGCGGCCACATCGGCATGGCAAAACACCAGGCAGATTCACTTGAAAATGCCTATAACCAGGCCCTTAACTTTGCCGAACACCGCCAGGGCTGGCTGTTAATGTTGGGCCGCTATGGCTGTGGAAAAACCCACCTCGCGGCAGCCATCGCGAACCATGCCATTGAAGCCGGCATTTCAACCCTCTTCCTCACAGTTCCAGACCTGTTGGATTGGCTCCGGTATGCCTATGGTGGTGCTGAGATGAGTTTTGAAGAGCGATTCGAGGAAATTCGCGAAACCCCCCTGCTGGTTCTGGACGACTTCGGCACCCAAAATGCGACCCCCTGGGCGCAAGAGAAAATCTACCAGATCATCAACCACCGCTATGTCAACCAGCTGCCCACCGTGGTCACCAGCAACTTCATGATCAATGATTTTGAAGGCCGCATTCGTTCGCGCCTGCAAGATCCCAACCTGGTCACCGTGGTGAAAATTCTGGCACCCGACTACCGCAACCCTGCCGATGATATCGGCCACCCTGAGCTTTCCACATTGAGCCTGCACAGCCGCCAGACCTTTGGCAGCTTCAGCCTGCGCCAGAATGAAAAATTGCCCGCACAAGACCTGAAGGACCTGAAACAAGCCTTTGATGCGGCACGAGCCTTCGCAGATCATCCCCGGGGGTGGCTCTTGCTCACCGGCCCCTACGGCTGCGGTAAGACCCACCTGGCCGCCGCCATCGGCAACTACCAGGCTGGGATGGGCTTCCCGCCCCTCATGGTCAGCGTCCCCGACCTGTTGGACCACCTGCGCGCAACCTTCAGCCCGAACAGCTCCGTCTCCCTTGACCGGCGCTTTGAAGAGATCCGCACATCGCGTTTACTGATTCTGGATGATCTGGGAACGCAATCAGCCACGCCCTGGGCTCGTGAAAAAATCTATCAGCTCTTCAACTACCGCTACAATGCTGAAATGCCCACTGTCATCACCACGGCTTGCACAGATGAAGAACTGGACCCGCGCCTGTACAGCCGGATGCGGGATGAACGCCTGTGCAAAGTCGTCGTCATCCCCGTGCCCGCCTATCGCGGGAGCTGATTAAAAGTAACCTCCAAACTCTAACACAAGCCATTAAACAACCCGCCCGCCTTTTGGCGGGCGGGCAGGTTTAATAGAAAAGGAGAAAAAGATGAGCTTGTGATGATCATCTTTCTGGTGATCACTTTACACAGCATTTGTTGGATTTTCATAAGAAATCCGCGGTTCAATTGCCCGACGAAATTTGATGTGAATGATGTACAGGTCTGATAATGAACAGGACCAGTAAACCCATACTGACCGCAACGATTGCGCTGAGAATATAGCCAAAGTTATAACTGGTGTTGTTGATCAACGGGGTATAGATCAAAGAACCCAGGAACTCAGCCAGGAACCGCATGGTCATAAAAATGCCGTTAGCTCGTCCGCGCGTCTCTGGGCTGGCTTCATGGGCTAACCAGGTGGTGAGATTGGCCATATTGACCCCCAAACCATAGCCCACAATCGCATTGCCCAGGATGACCAGCACCCATGAGCTGGCCAAACCCAGCCCAAAGAAGCCCACCCCAAGTATAAGGAAACCAGCCACAACCAACCGGGGAAATGACAGGCGCCTGCCAATCCGTTCATACGTCATGCCCCCAAAAAACGTCATCAACCCGGAAAGCCCTCCCACCAACCCGACTTCAGTGCCCCCTACGCTCAAGATATTTTCTAAAAAATAGGCAAGAAATAGTGGTATGGTCACAAAAGAAAACATCAGCACAAACACAGAGCCAAAAATTAAACCCAGAGTTTTGTTAATCTTAAAACTGGTTTTCTTATGTTGAACATCCGCAGGCCTGATCACCCGAGGTTCTTTTATTGCAAACACGGCTGGCAGAAAAACGAGCAGCACCGGTATATAACTCAGAAAGGTATATTCCCAGGAAATATCTGCCAGAAACCCGCCAATCGGCATGAAAACAATCACACCCAATCCCAAAAAGGCTGATTGGTATCCCATAAATTTAGCCCGTTCCTGCCCGCTAAAATAATCTGCAATCAGCGCATTGGTGGCCGTCATGGCCCCTGAAACACTAATACCCACCAGCGCTCGGGTAACCAGAATAGCAAAGATATGATCAAGGAAAAAAGCGCCCGTTCCGGCCAGCCCGCTCAACAAAATCGAACCTACCAGAACCGGTTTTCGCCCAAACCGGTCGGTTAACAACCCGGTAATGGGGCCGCCCAGGACAACAAATAGTGCTGGTAAGGTAATCACCATCGAGACCCACAGCGCCGCTCCCGGAACATCCTCAAATGTCCTCAACATGGCAGGCATCGCCGCAGTCAGTCCGGCGCCAGAAATCAACGTGAGGTTAGCGCCGATCAACAACACCAGTTTTCCCCAGATATTGGGGGTTGTGTCGTGTTCTGAGGTGTTCATTGTGTTTTTTTCTCCGTCAGGCATACCGTGCACCGATCAATAAATTTATCAAAGCACATCAGTATATGTTTCATTGGATGGGGCTTTCTTTTTCTCGTATGTGCGATTCTCTGCTTTGGCGTGGCTTAGCGCTGGGCGACCGGTCGGGACTGCGCGCCAACAGGATAACGGCCGTAATTACCAACCCGCCCCCCACCCATTGCTGAAGGCTCAAAGATTCGCTCAGGAACAACATCCCCAGCAAAATATTCAACACGGGCTGAACTGTGATGATCACCGACCCGCGTGCTGCAGTCAACAACCGCAAGCCCATATTCATCGCCAAAATCGGCACCAACGAACCAAAGATAGAAAGGGAAATCATCAATGCCCACCCTCGTAGGTCACCGGGAGTGCTGATGCCTAACACAGGGATCAATACAATCCCCACCAGCATCGCACCAAACATGACACCATGGGTGCCCAAAAGCTGATCATCAACAGCTTTGAACGCCTTTTCACTCAAGATCATATACGCTGCCACCGCACAGGCATTCACCAGGGTGATCACCAGACCAAGGGGGTCAATGGCAAAACTTGCGCCAAACTCAATCGAAATCAGCGCTAAACCGGCAAACGTGAGGGGCAAACCCAGCCAGAACAAACGCGGCACAGAAGCCCGGGTCAGCAAGGCATACAGGGTCACCAATGAGGGATAGATGTAGAAGATGATGACATAAATTGAAGAGGGCAAGCGCTGCAGTGCAAATAACGCGGAAAAGCTGGCCACAGAAAATACCAGCCCCAATACCAAAAACCGCCCGGGGGGATGGGGGAAAAACTGCTTTGGATGATACCTGAGCTTGAGGATCACCCAAAACACCGGGGCAGCAATGGTGAAGCGCCAGATCGCAACATGTTGCGGGGGCATGCGGGTATAGCCCGGGATCACCTTCATCAGAATCACAGCAATAGATAGGCCTAATGCGGCAATCACCATGGCAAACACGCCCAAATGTTTTTCTTTCATTCGTCTATGCTCCGAAAAATTAAACAGCGCTAATTATACCGGTTAATCCAAAGAATTCCCGGCAAAAAAGGTCATCATAACATGGTTGATCGCCATCCATGATGATCAGCTTACTTATCCTGAACTTTTCTGCCGCTGAGTGAAATAAAAATCATCAAACAGTCCTCTTCAATGACTGCCTTATAAACCCTCAGGCCAATATAGAATAATCAAGAAATGGGTTCGATGATCAACACTTACACCAGCAGGCGATTTAGAATAAACAGCCCTTCATGGCGATAGGTTACCCCTGACCCTTGCCCTCAATAGCCAGCCAGCGGAAGTAAAAAAATATTTAAATGCTTGAGAAGATAGGTTTTATTAACACATTTCTTATCCTCCAGGGTTGACTTATTGCACCTAATATAATAAGATTTATAAGGATTACCCCCCTCCCCCTGGGGGGGATGGAGAAATAATATGCAACATGACCATAGCGATAACATTCAAAGGCTAAAAATCATTGAAGGCCACATCCGCGGCATTCAGCGCATGCTGGAGAAGGATCAATACTGCATTGACGTAATCAGTCAAATCCAGGCTGTTCAATCAGCCCTGAACAAGATCAGCGTAAACCTGCTGGACGGGCACCTGAATTCCTGCCTGCTGACCGCCATCCAGGGCGAAGACCCCGCAGAGCGAACCCGGGTGCTGAAAGAAATCACAGATGTGTTCGAAACCGCAAACAAAGTCTAATAACAAAAAGGAGTTTAATCATGAAATCCGTAACCTATTCTGTCCCCAATATCTCGTGCAATCACTGCACCCACACCATCAAAATGGAACTGTCGGAACTTGAGGGCGTTTCAAAAGTGGACGCTGATGTGCAAACCCGACTGGTATCCATTGCCTTTGATGAACCGGCCACTGAACAACAACTAAAAGACACCCTGGCAGAGATTAACTATCCTGCAGTCGAGTGAATCTATGACAGATCAAAAACATTTAACCCTCCCCATCCTGGGGATGACCTGCGCCAATTGCGTCGCCACGGTCGAACGTAACCTCAAAAAGGTTGATGGCGTCGAGTCGGCCAATGTCAACCTCTCCTCAGAGCGCGCAGCAGTCACGTACGACCCGACCAAAGCCAACCTGGACGAGTTTATCAAACGCGTCCAGGGGGCTGGCTATCAGGTCGCCATTGGTGAAGCCGCTTTGGGGATTAAAAATCTGAGTGATGCCTCAGATGCGCGCCGCCTGGAAAAAGCGCTCAACCAGCAAGAAGGCGTAATCGAAGCAAATATCAACCTGGCCACAGAAAAGGCCCTTGTTAAATACGTCCCTACCATCATCAGTCAAAACGATTTGCGCCGGGCCATTCGCTCGGCCGGGTTTGACCTGCTGGAGGCTGACCTGCAACTGGACGACGCTGAGGCTAAAGCCCGCAAAGCAGAGATCGCACAGCAGCGACGCTTACTGATCATCGGCCTGATCTTCACTGTGCCCTTGTTTGTCCTCTCCATGAGCCGCGATTTTGGGTTATTGCCCATGTCCATGGCGCATGCCCCCTGGATCAAATACCTGTTTTGGGCGCTGGCCACCCCCGTCCAATTTTATGTGGGCTGGCAATATTACATCAACGGCTACAAATCCATCCGCAACGGCTCTGCCAACATGGATGTCCTGGTGGCCCTGGGTACTTCAGCGGCTTACTTCTACTCCATCCCCATCACCCTCGGTTTTATCCCCGGACATGTCTATTTTGAGATCTCCGCGGTGATCATCACCCTGGTGAAGCTGGGTAAATACCTGGAAGCCAAAGCCAAAGGCGGTGCCAGCGATGCCATCCGCAAGCTGATGAACCTCCGTCCCCGCAAGGCCTACGTGGTTCGGGACGGTGTTGAGGTCGAAGTGAACGTGGATGAAGTGGAAGTCGGTGACGTGGTATTGGTCCGCCCAGGTGAGAAAATCCCGGTGGATGGCGTGGTCGTCGATGGCCGCTCAACGATTGATGAATCCATGCTGACAGGCGAATCACTGCCCGTTGAAAAAACCGCCGGTGACGAAGTGATCGGCGGCACAATCAATAAAATGGGGCTGTTAAAGTTTGAGGCCACCAAAATCGGAAAAGAAACCGTCCTGGCCCAGATTATCAAACTGGTGGAGGAAGCACAAACCAGCAAAGCCCCTATCCAGAACCTGGCGGATAAAATTTCAGCCATCTTCGTTCCCGTGGTGATCGTCATTGCCACCATCACTTTCTTGGTGTGGTATTACCTGATCCCCCTCGGCCCGGATGCCCAGGTAGGGTTGTTCACCCGGGCGTTAATCAACACGGTTGCGGTGCTGGTGATTGCCTGCCCGTGTGCGATGGGATTGGCCACGCCAACTGCCGTCATGGTGGGTACGGGTAAGGGCGCTGAGATGGGCATCCTCATCAAAAAAAGTGAAAGCCTTGAGCGCGCCGGAAAGATCAATACGGTTGTCCTTGACAAAACCGGCACCATCACCCGCGGTCAGCCTGCAGTGACAGAGGTGCTGATTGCCGAGTTTTACGCCGACGAAGATGAGCTCATCCGCCTGGTGGCATCGGTTGAAAAAGGGAGTGAGCATCCTTTAGGTGAAGCCATCACTGCTGAAGCCAACGCCAAAGGGATGACGCTTAGCGAGCCTCTGGGCTTCTCGGCCGTTGCCGGCCATGGTGTTCAGGCTGAAGTCGATGGGCACCAGATCCTGGTTGGCAACCGCCGCCTGATGGACTCACAAGCCATCCAGACTGATCACATGGAAATGGACATTCAGCGTCTGGAAGAAGATGGCAACACGGCCATCCTGATCGCCCTCGACGGCCATTTAGCCGGTGTGATTGGGGTTGCAGACACAATCAAAGAGGGTTCCGTAGCAGCCATTGACGCCCTGCATAACATGGGCTTAAAGGTTGCCATGGTCACCGGCGACAACACACGCACTGCTAACGCTATCGCCCGGCAGATCAACGTCGATACGGTGCTGGCAGAGGTGTTACCCGGCGACAAAGCAGCTGAGATCAAAAAGCTCCAGCAAGCAGGCCAAACGGTGGCTATGGTCGGCGACGGCATTAACGATGCCCCGGCGCTGGCCCAGGCTGATATAGGCATTGCCATCGGCACGGGCACCGATATTGCCATGGCCTCCGCCCCGGTGGTGCTGATCAGCGGCGACTTGCGCGGTGTGCCTAAAGCTATTGCCCTCTCGCGAAAAACCCTCAGAACCATCAAGCAAAACCTGTTCTGGGCCTTCTTCTACAACACGATCCTCATCCCTGCGGCAGCCATAGGCTTGCTTAACCCAATGCTGGCGGCAGGTGCCATGTCCTTCAGCAGCATATTTGTCGTCACAAACAGCGTTCGACTAAAGCGCTTCAAGCATGAAGCCTAAACTAAACCGTAATATATAAAGGAAACATCATGCGATCTAAACGAAAAAATAATGCGACCTTGCCGATCATCTTATTTGCATTGGTTTTGGTGCTCAGTATTGGGGGAATGATCCTGGCGCAAAACCTGCGTGAGGCGCGCATTGCCAATCCCGGGAATATCCGTTCACAAGACGAAGTCCCGCGCGTCACCACCGCCGAGGCCTACCAGGCTGCCCTCTCCGGGGAGGCCGTGCTGCTGGACACACGCAGCGCAGCTCAATTTACAGCACAGCATGCCACAGGCGCGATCAATATCCCGGTCACCGAAATCTCAGAACGCCTGGACGAGCTAGACCCGGATACCTGGTATATTACCTATTGCACCTGACCGGCTGAAGAAACCAGCGCCCGTGCGGCGTTTATCATGCTTCAGAATGGTTTTTCAAGAGTAAACCCAATTTTGGGCGGATTCGAAGCCTGGGTGGTCGAGGGATACCCCGTCACACCTTAATCAGAAACATAAACAGCCCTTCCAGGACATTACCTGGAAGGGCTGTTTTATTCTTATCTTTTGCTATCAGGTCAGCAGCCTATTTCTTAGGGCCGCGACCCTTCCCGGGCCGGTCGCCGCTTCGTCCGGGCGGAACCGCGGGTTTATTATTGGATTTGTTGCTTTCACCTTGCTCTAACAACATATCCTCTTCGGCTTCAACCGCTTCCCCGTTATCGGATTTATTTCTGCCAATCAAACCTAATTCCTGCCAGATCTTCCCCCAACCTGTGCGTTCCTCACCGCCT
This sequence comes from Candidatus Brevefilum sp., assembly GCA_047921135.1. Lineage (GTDB taxonomy): Bacteria > Chloroflexota > Anaerolineae > Anaerolineales > Anaerolineaceae > Brevifilum. The sequence continues at coordinate 2,908 of JBLRWR010000047.1, read as the reverse complement.
TTGCCGCGGGCATCCAGGATCTCATCATAGGTCATTTCGACGTCTTCTTTTTCAGCTGTTTTCAGAGCATGCATGATTTCGCCAATGCCAAACTTTTGTTCACAGAAGTAGCCCAAAAGTTCTTCATAATCGGCTTCATAGCTCTCGGCCAGGCTGTTCAGGGCAGGATGGATCTTTTCGCCAGCACAGACCGGGTTCAAGCCATCTTCATCCTCGGGATCGTCCATCTCGTCCGGATCCTCGAGATCGTCCCATGCCGTGTCAATTAACCCCAGGGCTTGCCAGATCTCACCCCATCCAACATCCTTTGCGCCATCAGCATAGCGCCACTCCAACAATTCTTCATAGGTGAATTCAACCTCTTCCAGCGCTGCTGTGAACAGCGCATGTGTGATCTCACCTATTCCGAATTCATAATCGCAGAAGTAAAACAGCAGATCTGCATAGTCAACCCCAAATTCCTCTGCAAGTTCTTCAAGCACAGGGTGTATTTTCTCACCCAAACAAACAACCCCGATGTCCGTGTCAGCATCTGAGTAAATCTCATCTGTTTCGTTCTGTGTTTCATTCAATAAAGCAGGAATGGTTTGCGCGTATGTAACGCCGACAAGCGTAAGCCCGATCAGCAGCACACTGGTGATGACAACGATGATCTTTCTCTTCATGATGTTTTCCTTTCTACTTGGATTTTTGCTTGACACATACCAACACGATGGGGGTACAGCACACACCAGTGGATCTTAGCATTTGATCAACAAGGTGGATGCCGTGAGGGGTTAACCAGTTTGATTATATCACAAAAAATCACCTGATCAAAGTAAAATCGGATAATTCCAATTTATTCTCATGCAAGTCTTATAATTTAACTCAATAAGCTCCCCATCGAGTGCTTCAAAACTTCAGTTCTTTTGCATTGTGCAAAGCACAAATCACCATGATTCTCCGGTTAATCAGTAGATGAAACAAAATTCACCCTCCCGGGTGAGCAACGGGAGGGTGGAACGATAAAAACCAATCAGTTTAACTACAAGCAGCTTTTAGTTGCTCGTTTATCGAGCCTAAGGGACGCTGATCGCAAAATAATCGATTTCGACCAGAATGGGAAGCACTTCAAAGGATGAGACAGATAGCCCAACCAGGCCTTCCCGTAATTTGTGTTTGGTATCCACAAACTCCCGCTCCAAAACCCCATTGATATACAGCGAAAGCTTATTGCCCTGGCAGATGGCGGTGTAGATGTTCACATCTCGCCCTATTCTGATGTTCTTCGAACCCCCGTTGGCCAGGGTGAAATACCGGCCATCCAGCTCTGAATAGACCAAAAAATCATATAATCCGCCGTTGCTGATATTAAATTCATACCAGCCAAAACGGTCACTGTAATTGCAGATCAGGCTGACACTATTGGTGTTTTTACCCAGGTTCTCGGCGTATACATCAACGCGCACATCCGAATAAATAAATTCTTCATACAAAAAATACACCCATTGGTTGGTGCCCTGCAGATCAAAGACCAGTCGGCCATTGTCAGTATACAGGTCCATTTTACTTTCATCACCGTTCATTAAAAAGTAAGACCAACTGGAAAGATCACCTTCAAACTCTTCAATGAAATACGCCTCAGGTTCAACAAACGGATCATCCACCGGTTCTTCGGTGATCTCCATCTCCTGAGGGGCTGCTTCAGTAGGAGGTATCAGCCGAGCAGGAGGTTCGGTGGCTGATGGAATGACTACCTCCTCCACAACCGTGGCTGGCTCAATGACCTCAGGTTGCGTTGGGGGGCGAGAGGTGGCCGTTGGGTCTGCAGGAGCTGAAGCCCCGCAGGCAAGACCGATCAGCAAAACAAAACTCAAACTAATAAGAATAATTAATAAACTCGATCGGCTCATGATCTTTTCTCCTTTTTCCTATATACGCTTCAATAACACAAAGTGAAATGTAAATACTATTTGTAAATTGTTCTTATCAATGCCATCATAAAATTACTCGTTGATGATCTCCCCGCCTATTATATCAAAATTCACGGCGATAGCCATATAAATTTTTAAAATACGTAAATTCATCTCTTCATATAAATGATCAACCCGTACTCATAAAAATTACTTTTGAGCTTGTCAAATTCTAATAATCCCCACCAATAGGTTAGGACAACAAATATTCTTTCAATTATTCACTAAATTCAGCGTTCAAAGGCCGATTAAAATCATCCAGGGATACCATCATGCGCTTTTTCTCATGTGCGCGTTTTAGCCAGTCTGCTATTAATACGATCACCACCGAGAAAACGCCCAACAGCAGCGCAGCAGAATAAGCTTCAATAAACCGGCGCTCTTCCATCGACCTGAAGATGAACAACGTGGCTGTCTCCGTCCGCCCCTGTACCCCGCCCCCAACCACGAGGACGGCGCCAAACTCACCAATCGCCCGCGCCAGGGTCAGGGTCATCCCGTAGATCAATCCGCTCTTCAATTGGGGAAAGATGATCCGCCAAAACCTGGTCCATTGGTTTGCGCCTAAGGTTGAGGCAGCAAATTCCTGGTGCTGATCCAGGTTTTCGATCACCGGGATCATTTCGCGAATCATAAACGGAAAACAAACGAAAAGCGTCGCTAAGAATAAACCCGGGGTGGCAAAAGCAATCCGCACATTCATGCGCTCAAGTACAGGGAACAAGACGCTATTGCGCCCAAACAACAATAGCAACATATACCCTACCACCACAGACGAGATGGTAAAAGGCACATCGATCAGACCGTTCAACAACGATTTTCCGGTAAACTCATGCCGCACAAGCATCCAGGCGATCATCGTCCCAAACACAAGCTGAATGATCACCACCAGCAATGCAATGCGCACGGTCAAGAGCAAAGCTTGCAGAAAAACGGGGGAGGTTAGGCTATTGATC
>JBLRWR010000046.1:0-12142 GCA_047921135.1 Candidatus Brevefilum sp. | reverse complement strand
CAAACAAGCAGAATTGCTCTACACGGATTGGGCTGAACGGCTCCCCAACAGCCAGTATGTGAACTGGGACAACCCCGCCATCAACCGCGATTTCGGTGTGCCCGTGGAAGGCATGGAGAGCCCCTGGTCATCAGCTCAATTACAACTGGTGTACGATTCAGCACGCATGACCGAGGATGATCTACCCCGATCGTATGCCGAGTTCCTGGTATGGGCATCCGAACACCCCGGCCGGGCCACCTATATCGCCCCGGGACCTGGTGGGTTTGTTGGCACACGTTTTATCAAAGGCGCCTTATTTGAAATCAGCGGGGGAGCAGAACAATGGGCTGTTTTTGACCAGGATTTATGGGACCAATGGTCACCTGAATTATGGCGTTATTTAAATGAGCTGGAAAGCTACCTGTGGCGCAATGGCGAAACCTACCCTAAAGATGAAGCCGAGCTGCGCACCCTGTTTGCTAACAATGAAATCGATTTTAGCCTAACCCAAGATATCAGCGGCGCAGGCAGCGCCATTGCACAAGGCCTGGTCCCTGAGACCACCCGTACCTTTGTCTTCGAAAACTACATGATCGGTGATTTCAATTATGTCGCCATCCCGGTCAACGCCCCCAATAAAGCAGCTGCTTTAGTCCTGGCCAACTTAATCCTGGAACCAGAGTTCCAGGCAGCACAAATCTTGCCCGAGAACGGCTTTGGACTGGGATATGCCATCGATGTGAACCGGGTCAGTGACCCTGAGCTGCAAGCGCTCCTTCAGGATTCAGCTAACAAACTGGGTAAAGCTGCCACGCCGGCCTCTGAGCTGGCCAGGTCACTGGTGGGTGATGCCGCCCCCGAATATCAAACGCTGATCGAACAAGCCTGGGTGGAAAACATTTTACAAAACTAGATTACAATAAATCAAAACAGTGATCATTTTCTCCCTCCATTTGGGAGAAAATGATCACAAGCTGCAAATATTTTCATGTAAACAATGCGCGATAAATTGATCTTCTCCCCCTGGATAGCCCTCGCACCAGCATTGACCCTGACTGTGATCTTGCTGGGTGCCAGCCTTATCTATGGTATCGCACAAAGCGTCGGCCTCATGTCCGTAATCGGGCAGGATACGTTCAGTTTGGATGCCTACATCAACCTGTTCACCGGGCAGGGCATGGCTGGCCGCGAGTTTTGGGGCTCACTGGCCTTCTCGCTGTGGGTCAGCCTGGCATCTACCCTCATCTCCGTATTTTTAGCATTACTTTTAGCGGTGTGGCTATCAGAGCTCAAACACACCGGCGCGGCAGAAAACCTGGCGCTAAACTGGAACCTGGCCTTCCCCCACCTGGTGTGGGCCGTGGCGTTATTGCTGTTCCTCTCCCAAAGCGGGTTGCTGGCGCGCTGGGCGGCCACCTTGGGACTCATCCAAACCCCTGCAGATTTCCCGGTATTGGTACGCGACCGTTATGGGATTGGCATCATCCTGCATTACATCAGCAAAGAGATCCCTTTCCTGGCGCTGATGGTGCTGGCTGTCTTGCGCCGGCAATCCGTTGGCTATACGCAGGTTGCCGAAAACCTCGGCGCCACCCGCTGGCAGCGGATCCGCTTTGTGACCCTGCCCATGGTCGCACCCACCATGTTGTCAGGGATGCTGTTGGTATTTGCCTTCATTTTTAGTAGCTATGAGGTGCCCGCTTTGCTGGGTGTCAATTACCCCCGTATGCTGCCGACGCTGGCCTTGCGCTTCTTTAACGATCCTGACCTTCGTTCCCGCGCTGATGGCATGGCCATCAGCCTGATCATTACCCTCATCGTGTTGGTAGTGAGCGCAATCAGCCTCAAAAGAGGTGAGCAGCAATGAACAAGAAAACCTTTTCCACCCTGCTGCGGGTGTCCATGTTTCTTGTGCTGGCTGGGCCGTTAGTATTATTTCTCTTGTATGCCTTTTCAACTCGCTGGTTTTTTCCTCAACCCTTCCCCACTGAATGGACTGCCGATGCCTTTATGCGCACGCTTGGGGACTCGCGCGTCAGGCTCGGGTTGCGTGACGGCCTGGCCATCGCCGCTATCGTCAGCTTGCTCGCATTAATATTTGGCTTGCCCGCTGCGCGTATGCTGGGCTTACGGCAGTTTCCTGGCCGTAACATCGCCTGGCTGGTGTTGTTTTTGCCAACCATCGTACCCCCGCTGGCTATCGGCATGGGGCTAAACATCCTATTCCTGCAAATTGGATTGGCGGGCACACTCACCGGTGTCGTATTAGCCCATCTCATTCCCACGCTGCCTTATGTTATATTCACCATGGCAGGCGCCTTTGCACGCTACGATGAGAACTTTGAGTTTCAATCCCTGGTGCTGGGTGCCAGCTCGTTACGCACCTTTTTGACAGTCACTTTACCGCTGATCACACCCAGCCTGGTTGTCGCAGTGTTGTTTGCGTTTCTGATCTCCTGGAGCCAGTACCTGCTTACGCTGCTGATCGGCTCCGGGCGCATTATCACCTTGCCAGTCCTGTTGTTCTCCGCCGCTTCGGGCGGGAATCCGGTCACTATTGCCATCCTATCCCTGATTTTCCTGGCCCCGCCTACCTTGGTGATCGCCATCACGGCCAGGCAACTGCGCGGCGGCCAACTGAAAGAGCAATATTAATCCTCACTGGAGGTATTCCACTGACACAAGTAAATCTCATCGCCCTTTATAAAACTTTTCCTGATGAAAATGCACCCGTTCTGAAGGATTTCTCACTATCCGTCAATGACGGCGAGATGGTGTCGCTGTTAGGTCCCTCTGGATCGGGCAAATCCACCTTACTCAAATTGATCACAGGCATTGAAAAGCCAGATTCCGGGGACGTACAATTCGATGGCCAATCAATTTTACACATACCGCCTAACAAACGTGAGGCTGTATTCATGTTTCAAAAGGCTTACCTGTTCCCATTTTTAAATGTTGCCGAAAATATTGGCTTTGGACTCAAAGTGAAGGGTGACTCCCCAGACACAATTAAAAAAGAGGTTGCTCGCATGCTGGACCTGATCGGGCTGCCCGGGATCGAGAAACGCTCGCCCAACCAGCTATCCGGCGGAGAGCAGCAGCGGGTTGCCCTGGCCCGGGCCTTGGTCACCCGGCCGAAGCTCTTCTTGCTGGATGAACCCCTCAGCAGCCTGGATACCGAGGTGCGCATGAACCTGCAGCAGGTCATCCGCAAGATCCAGAAGAAATTAGGGGTCACCACCATCCTCGTCACGCATGACCTCGGCGAGGCCATGGCCATGTCCGATCGAATGGCGCTCTTGAAGCGCGGCAAGATTATCGCCTTAGGGAGTCCGCAAGCCCTCTTCCACCAACCGCCCAATCGCGAGGCAGCCGAATTCATGGGCGTGACCACGTTTTTAGATGGCACATTAGAAGAGGGCATACTGAAGCTCCCGGCAGGCGTCCTGAAGGTACCCTGTAAAGAGCAAGTCCCCTGTAAGGCCACCTATGCCATCCGGCCAGAGCACATCAACATCCTCAAAGATCCCGCCGAAAATGCGCTCCCCGGCAGAGTGCAGGATTGCGTCTTTCGTGGTGAGTATATCGAATACCAGGTTGCTGTGGCCGATACGGTGGTGCGTTCCCGAGTGCCGATGCCGGCCGAGTCAGTCCCGGATGGTGAACAGATCTATGTTCAATTCCCAGAGAAGCATCTCTTCTCACTCAGCGAAACCCGCGTAGAATAATGTGCTGGTTCTCACGAAGTAGAATCTAACCCAATTCAGGTTTATAATTTATACAATACCAAAAACACCTCAACCCCTTAAAGGAGTTAACACGGATGCCCGTTCTCGATCAAGACTTTGCTTGGCGTGAAACATTTCGCCATGGGTGGCTGTCTCATTTTCATCAAACCGGAAAGATTAATTGGGATCTGTATGTTCGCCCACAAAACCAAACGTCCATAGCGGGTATGGGCGTTGATCTTAAATCGAGCCGGTTGATGCTCATCTCATCTGCTGGAGGCTACCTGCCGGATTCACAACAACCCTTTCATGCCGATGATCCTCTTGGTGATTACTCAATTCGAGTGCTTCCTCACGATACCGCTTTAGAACACATATCCTATGCCCATGATCATTTTGACCACACCGCAGTCAAACTTGACCCCCAGGTATTATTGCCGCTGGATCATCTGCGCGAGATGGTCGTTAATGGGGAAATTGGCGCGCTATCTGATGTGGTCAGTTTTATGGGTTATCAGCCCGATGTTTCTCGTCTGATCGACGAAACTATCCCTGCCATTGTAGACATGGCTGTATCCAATGAAGTCAATTGCGCCTTGCTTGTCCCAGCCTGACCGATTTGCTGTCAGTCCGTGGGACTGATTGCGCGAGGCCTGGAGCTTGCCGGGGTCGCCACCACGCTTACCGCGTGGGCCTTCCGAATCACACAGCAAACGCTGCCACCGCGTGCCACCTACACGCGTTTGGCACGCGGGGCAACCCTTGGCCAACCCGGGGATCAGGCACAGCAACAGCGAGTCCTGCGAGCGACCCTAAGCCTCCTGGCACAGGACGCCCCCCTGGACCCTGTCATTCTAGATGAACGGGCTGGATAATCAAACCATTTTCCCAATTTTGGTGATGATTTTCGGAAGGAACAAATACCCGAGTAATACAAGTCCCAACAAAACCTCAAAAACCTGAAACTCTCTGCCCCAAAAAGCCGGATCCCAGTAGCTGATTGGGCTTGTGAACCGTGTTTGCCACTCAAACGGGAATAACAACAGCGGGCCGTCGGTGGTGTGAGTGAAAATATCAATCAGCGTGTGTGTGAAGCTCCCCAACACAAACCACAACCCCCAATGCCCACGCGTGCCTGGCTGCTGATGGAATCGCCACAGCAATACAATCGCTAACCCCAGTAAAAGCGGGGCATGCAGCACATTATGTGCGCTGATCCACCAGGGATTATTGAAGAAAGCCGGGTGAATAACCTCCTCCATCAGGTTGGAAATGTCTTGCTGCAGGATTAACCCATGATAAATATAGGTGCCGGCATACAGCAATCCCAATGGGATATCTGGCAAAATGGCCCCCAGTAAAAAGGCGGGTTTAGAGATCTGAAATTTCCCGCCCGCCTTCTTATCGATGGCCGCATTGATGATCAGATGAGAAATCGTGTTCACTGTAAACCCTTAATCACGGCCAGCAGGTCCTCTACGGGCGGTCGATCCGTGGGGTCATGGCTGGGATACACCAACTTCAGGACCCCGTGCTTGTCAATGATGAAATCACCGCCCAGTTGGGCTGTATCATCCCCGTGCGAATCATAAAAGCTCCCGCCCTTAAACCAGCGTTTTATATAGATCCAGATCGCTTTGGGATGCCATGCCCGCAAGCGGGAACGTTCCAGCTGATAAGCTTTATACACCCTTCGGTCTGTATCCAAAAGCACTTCAAAACTGCTGCAGGTCTCTTCCATCCATTTTTGAATGGCAGGTAACGTCGCAAACGAAACGATTACCACGCGGGTATTGGCCTGGATAAATTCGTCCTGTCGCGCGCACAACTGTGCGGCATGTTCTCGACAGGGTATTCAACCCAGGTGCCGTAAAAACACCAGGACAACATGGTGTCCCTCCGCTAAGATGCTGCTGAGGGAAACCAATTCGTTGCGACTATTCTTCAAAGAAAACTGTGGTGCCGATGTATTGTTTTTCATATTGAGAACCTTTTGTTATAATCGGGCGCAACTGGCGCTTGGCCCAGATGACCCGTTGGATGATGGTAATGATCACCATGCTTGTGTAAACCAGGAAAAAAATGGTCACCTGAGCAGGGAAAAGGATGAATAAGCTAAAAAAGACAATCGTTTCAAAACCGCCAACCAAGCCACTTGGCATCACAATCGTCGTTCTGGTTTCTGGGTCATGGTAAGCTCGTTTTTCAAGAATGGCAGCCAAATACATCCAGGAAGCTGTGTTGACGTAAAAAGTAGCCAGCATGATGATCAGCGCGATGAAACGCAACGTGGACGGGGACCCCAACACAACACCTATCGGAAGGGCTGCATAAACGACAAAATCGGTCATAATATCCAAATAGCCGCCAAAATCATCTTGCTTTTGGTGCATACGGGCAATAGTCCCATCCAGGCCATCCAGGCTGCGATTAACCAGCCAAAGGGCAAACGCCCATACATACATACCGTAGAAAGCCAGTACCGCGCTACTGATCCCGACAAACAAGGCCATCACCGTAAGGGCGCTCGGATCAACCGTCGACATCCTGAGGGCAATTGGTGCAGCCAACCGGTCTTTGAAGCCGCGTAAATAATTATCAAACATGTTCGTTTTTCCTCCAGGCCAAATGGTGCCCTTGCGTCCTCCGCTGCCAGCGCAAGCGCAGACGCGAATAATAAAAATAATCCTTGATCGTTTTCCGCGCCAGCTGCAGCAACGTCAGATCTCCAAAGAAATGCCGCCGGTAAGGGCCGCTGCCCATAAAACCGTCGCTTTTCTTGAATAGCGTCAGCCTGAATTTTCGCTTCGGCAAATGGTTCTTGCCATCCAGCACAGCCTGAAACGGCGTCGGAAGCCAGGCAAATTCTTGGAACAATGCCCGCGCTTTGGCAATGGTCCGATTGATATCCTGTTCATCCAGGGGATTGACGGAGTCAAATAGAGCGTCCATCTGCTCTTGCAAAGTAAAAAAGCCTTCAAATCCGCCGCCCGCCAAACGGTTATTGGCCAGCAAATGGATGTATTCCTGGCGGTCTTTGGCCCGCATGCGGGTGATGCTCAGCATCAAATATTCCAGATAAGCGCCCAAAAGCCACTGCACGGCATACACCCTCCACAGCCGTGGGTCAGACCAGGCCTTAACAGAGTTTGCAATCAGGATGTCATGCATCTTGATATACTTGAGCGTCATCTCCTCTAGGGAAGCGAAGGCGTGGGCAGAGTAATCCCCAGTTTGCTGCGCATTAATGAGCAAATCGGCCAATACCATGATAGCCATATGGGTGACATACAGCCCCTTGGAATACAGCGGATCGATGAACCCCACCGAATGCCCAAGTAGTGCAAAGCGTTCTCCAACAACCCGCTTGGATGCATATTGCAGTCGGTTTGCCCTGACCCAGCCCCGCACAGGTTTGGCATGCTCAAATTGGCGTTTTATATCCGGGAATTGCTCAATGAACTCGTAAAACTCCTCCTCAGGTGTCACATCCGTGCGCACAGGATATTCACGCGGGTCAAGTATTAAACCCACACTGGCCAGGGGATTGGTCGCCTGCGGGTGGTTATTGAACGGGATCACCCATAACCAGCCACCCTTGAAGATGTGATGCAGCGTCCCCTCCGACCAACGAAACGGTACACCTACCTCGGATTTTGGGAGGTGCACATCATTAAAACAAGGGACATCGATCATATGCGTGAACATGCCCCGGGTATGTGTTTTAAGGTCAAAATCCCGCAATTCAAACTGCTCTGCCAATAGTGAACGAAAGCCCCCGGCGTCAACCACGTATTTGGCCTGATATCTATCACCCTGCTTCGTCGTGATTTCAACCTTTTCGTCATCAATATCTACAGAAACAACGGGTGTACCCTGCATGACTGTTGCCCCGTACGCAATAGCAATCGAGGTGAGGTAATAATCTGTATCCTGACGATAGAGATGCAGTTCGTGGCCGTAGGGTTGTTTAGGAATGATCGCCTGTAGGGTCTCCTCAGAATCAGGTGATTGGGCGGTTCGGTGGTGGACAAATCCGAAATGGCGTTTGACACCATGCGTGGTGCCTGCATCATCAAAGTAATTTTCAGAGCTGAAATAAGCCAGTTCGGGCACATCATAAAACTTGGCCAGGGCGCGCATCATCTCGGAGGTCTCGAGGATGGTCGATTCGCCAATGGCAAACTTAGGATGAGTGCCAGCTTCAAAAACCAGGACAGACAGCCCCTGACGGGCTAAAATGGCGGCCAGTGTTGAGCCGCCAATTCCAGATCCAATGATTGCTACGTCGTATGTGGTATTCGGGTCTTTCAAAGGTCTCTCCTGAGTGAACAATTTATGTTTTACACACTTTCACCCATTTGACGAGGACCATTGTCTTTTTCTTACATTAAAGACCTAATTTATCCATCTTAATCAACGCACCCCAGACGCCACACATGCCCCATACGGGCCAACAACTGATTAGCCTCATCCGGCCCCCAAGAGCCTTTAGAATAGGATCCCAAAGGTGAAATATGCGTCTCATTCCAGCCCTCGATTACCGGGTCGATCACCCGCCAGGCGGCTTCAATCCCATCCGAACGGGTGAATAGTGAGGCATTTCCGCTTAAAGCTTCCAATAACAAACGTTCATAAGCTTCAGGTAAGACAGACTCCCGAAAAGAAGACCGGTAGTGAAAATCCATATCCACCGAGCGCATCTCCTGGTCAGAATCGGGTACTTTGGCTTCAAAGCGCAGGTGAATGCCCTCATCGGGCTGAATGCAAAGCGAGATGAAGTTGGGCTGGATCTCATCCTCCGCATCAAAATCAAACATCAGGTGCGGCGGGCGTTGAAATTCAATGATGATCTCCGATGTCTTTCGCTTCAGTGCCTTGCCCGACCTCAGGTAAAAGGGCACGCCCCTCCAGCGCCAGTTATCGATGAACACCTTCAACGCCGCATATGTCGGTGTGGTTGAATCCCCCGCCACCCCATCAGCGGCTCGATAGCCCTCATATTGGGCTCGAACCGTGTCCTCAAGCGCAACGGGGCGCAGGCTTTGAAACACCTTCACTTTTTCATTGCGAATGGCGGTTGCATCGAACGCGGCCGGTGGTTCCATCGCCACCAACGCCAGCAGCTGAAACAGATGGTTCTGAAACATATCACGCAGCACACCAGATTGATCGTAGTAACCTGCCCGCTGCCCAACATCCACAGTCTCAGCCACCGTGATCTGCACGTTGCTGACATAACGGCGGTTCCATACCGGCTCAAAAATGGCATTAGCAAACCGGAAAAAGAGGATGTTTTGCGAGGTTTCTTTGCCCAGATAGTGGTCAATACGATACACCTGGCGCTCATCAAATCCACGGTGAATTGCCCGGTTTAACGCCTGGGCAGATTCTAAATCTCGGCCAAAAGGCTTCTCGATGATAATCCGCCGCCAAGCCCCACCTGCCTCATCCTCCTGTGCCATATCAGCTTCTGCCAATTGGCTGGCAATGAGCTCGTAGTATTTCGGCGCAGTGGCTAGGTAATATAAGCGGTTTGCGTCACCTGACTCAAGCCCCTTCAAATATGCATCCAGGGCCGGGTAAATGTCTGCATCATCAAAAGAACCCCGAAAATAGCGTAGTTTTTCTGCAAATTTATCCCACACGGCCTCATCATAGGTATCCGGGGCAAATTGCTTAACCCCGGTTTGTAAATGCTGCCGAATGGATTCATCGCTGAAATCTCGCCTGGCCACACCAACGATATTGGCGCAATCAGACAGCCGGCCTTTCTTGAAGTTATTAAACAGCGCTGGGATCAGTTTACGCCAGGTCAGGTCACCCGAGGCGCCGAAGATCACGATACTGGTTGACTCACATACGGTGTTCATTTTTCCTCCTTAATGATGGCATGGCCTCCAAACTGGTTGCGCATCGCTGAGAGCAGCTTATCGCCAAATGGTGATTCCTCACGCGAACGGAACCGCCGTTGCAGGGCGATTGAAATTACCGGTATCGAACAACCCAAGTCGATCGCTTCTGCCACAGTCCAGCGTCCCTCGCCCGAATCGGGAACATAAGCTGCAATTCCGTCCAGGTCCGGGTTTTCTCGTAACGCAGCCGCGGTCAGATCCAACAGCCATGAACGCACGACACTACCATAGCGCCAGATTTCTGCGATCTGGTGCAAATCTAAATTAAAATTCTTTTTATGCTCCATCAGCTCAAACCCCTCGGCATAAGCCTGCATCAAACCGTATTCGATGCCGTTATGCACCATCTTCACAAAGTGACCCGAGCCCACCGGTCCCACATGTCCCCATCCCTGGTCTGGGGCGGGAGCAAGTGTCTCGAAAATCGGTGAATGGCGACTGACAACATCCTCATCGCCGCCAACCATCATGCTGTAGCCCTCGTCTAAGCCCCACACACCGCCGCTGGTGCCGACATCCACATAATGGATGCCCTTTTCTTTCAATTGAGCCGAGCGACGGATATCATCCTTATAAAACGTATTTCCGCCATCAATAATTGTATCACCCCGCGAAAGCAGCTTACCCAATACCTGGACCACCTGCTCCGTAGGGTCACCTGATGGCACCATGACCCACATTACACGGGGTGGGGTTAATGCATCAACGGCGTCTTCCAGCGTTCCCACCGGGATTATTCCGGTTTCCTGCGCCAGGTCTTGAGCCGCCGCCAAGGATCGATCCATGCCGACCACACGATGGCCACCTTTTCGCAATCGGCGTGCCATGTTTGCTCCCATTTTTCCTAACCCGATCATTGCCAGTTCCATCTCAATTATCCTCCAAACGTAAATCCATTAATAACAAACCTGTAATTATCGATTAAGCCAAAACATTAAAATGCTCTGTTTTGCGTCCACTCCTCTCATAAGATGCTTATTATCGGGTATTAATTACCCTGTTCTTACCTAGAATTTTTGATTGCAAAGCAATGGTGAATAAATATATGTAAGAAAAAGTAAAGGTACGTTGTCTTAAGTATGATGGAATTGGTTAATAAAAAGCAAAATAATCTGGAGGACAGTAAATGATTCGTGCAGTCGTGTTTGACTTGGATGGCACTCTGATCCAAACCGAACGGCTAAAAGCGCAATCGTATGCGCAAGCGGCCGTGCAATTAAAACCTGATTCGCTCACCGAACAGGAAGTCATCGACGCATTCAGCGATTTTGTCGGTGGATCCCGGGAAGAGGTCACCAAAGGCCTTTTAGCCCGATTTGACCTTGAAGAGGCTGCCCGCAAGCGCATGGATGAATTCAGCGCCAGCGCACCCTGGCAAGTTTTGGCCAGGCTCCGCCTGCAAATCTATCAGGAAATCATTTCAAATGAAAACACCCTGCGGGATGCGGCTTGGCCGCACAATATGACCTTACTGCATCAAATCCAGGCGGCGAATTGCACCCTTGGGTTGGCAACCATGTCCCACTGTGATCAGGTCGAACGTTCGCTGCGCGCCCTTGACCTCGAAGGTGCCTTCAATTTCATTGCCTCCCGTGAAGATGTGGACAACCCGAAACCAGACCCTGAAATTTATCTACTGGTAGCTAGGGCATTGGGCGTGTTACCCAGCGAGATGATCGTGATTGAAGATTCGGTTTCGGGGGTGCGGGCTGCGCTGGCTGCAGGTGCTGCTGTTTTGGCCGTGGCAACACCAATGACCAAAACGCAACTGCATCAGTCTGGTTTGCTAAATGAAGAATTGATCGTTGATAGCCCTACAGACCTGCAGGAAAAGATGGCCAATCTTTTCCGTAAATTTAATTGATCAAAGCTAATCGCAATTACACAGCAAACCCCCGCAAAATATGCAGGGGTTTGTTTTATTTATGGTGAGTTTGTATTAATTTTAACCAAACTTTTTGGCACGCAGGTATTTTGAGGTCACTTTCTTGACCACCTCTGAAAACGTCGGGTAGATAAAGATCGTCTCGGCAATCTGCTCAAGCGACAATTTCTGTGTAATGGCCAGGGTAAAGAATTGGATCCACTCTCCGGCATGCGCCCCGATAGCATCTGCCCCTAGGATGTTATCGTCTTTATCCATGACGATTTTCACAAAACCAGCCGTATCCACTTCGGTTGTATAGCGGTTGACCGTCCCGGTAGGCAGCCGAAAGACATTAATTTCATCATATTTCTCACGGGCGGCAGCCTCACTGAGACCAACATGCCCGATCTCCGGCTCCATGAAAATTGCCCAGGGCACAATAGAAAGGTCATTCTTGATATGATTGCCAGACAGGATATTTTCAATGCAGATCTCCGCCTGGTAGGATGCCATATGGGTGAATTTAGCCGGTGAAGCCACATCGCCACAGGCGTAAATATTGGGGGCAGAAGTTTGCAAGAATTCATTCACCTGAATGCCTCGAGCAGTGTACGCTACACCTGCTTGCTCCAGTTGCAGGCCGTCCATGT
>JBLRWR010000045.1:0-12559 GCA_047921135.1 Candidatus Brevefilum sp. | reverse complement strand
GTTCGAAATGGCTGCCCCAGCGGCCGGGCTGACCGCAGAAGACACCCGCAAGGCGCAGGCCAATGCACTTGAGGTGGCGTTCTTATCAGACGCTGAAAAGCAAGCGCTATTGGCCAAGAAAAAGCGGTTGGGCTTGCATTGATGGCGTTTCGGATGAGGTGTGCAAGATGACATTTTTGCTGTGGATTGGGTTAATTATCCTCCTGGTCATTATTGCTTACCTGGCTGTTGGTGCGGTGGCAGCCTCCACCCTCACCAAGGTGGGCGAGCATCCCCAGTATACCGGTGACCCGGCTGCTTTCGGGATTGAATATGAAGTGGTAACCTTCCCGTCCCGGGTTGACCGGCTCAACATCGCTGGCTGGTACCTGCCAAAGCCTGGCGCAACCCGGGCGATCATCCTGGTGCACGGCCGGGATGCCAGCAAACAAAACGCCATTTCGGGGAAGTTTCCTCAACTTGCGGCAGAACTGCACACGGCGGGATTGGCTGTGTTGATGATGGATCTGCGCGGGCATGGCGAGAGCGCAGGCAAGCGCTATACCTTTGGCGTTCACGAACGGCGGGATGTGCTGGGGGCGGTGGATTTCCTGTTACAATACGGCTTTGAGGCCGGGCAGATCGCGGCCCTGGGCATCTCCTTGGGCAGCGCGGCGGTGATTGGCGCGGCTGCAGAAGACACAGCCATTGGGGCGTTGATCGCTGAGAGTGCTTTTGCGGATATCAATTTGCTGATCCAACCCAAATGGAAAGCGGAAAGCGGCCTGCCGTTTTTGTTTTTACCCGGTGTGTTCTGGATGTGGCGGGTTTTGATGGGCTTTGATTTGAGGACCGTCAAGCCGGTAGAGGAACTGGTCAGGGTGCCGCCCCGACCGGTGTTGATTTTGCATGCCTGGTCAGATGAGACCGTGGATGTGCAACACGCCTATGCACTCAAGAACGCCATACCTGAGGCTGAACTGGTGATATTTGACCATTGCGAACACGCGGAATTGTTCCGGGACCAACCTGGGGCTTACCTGCAAGCGTTGATCCCCTTCCTTCAGGATCGCTGGAAAAATTGAGCGGGTTTGGGCTTATAGAATTGATTTTCACATGAGGTTTGGAGGAGATGAGTTGGGTGATTATGCGCGTAGATCTCGTGAGTTAAGTCTGGAAGCGTTGCCTGGTGAGGTTCGAGCCGCCATTCAGCGCCATAGAGAAGCGAATAACCTCGGACCGATCCTTGATGATTACGAGATGTGTATGGAAACCGTCTCGGTCAGAAGGAAATGGGGGCTTTTTAAGAGGCAAGGCGGTCGGCAGGTGACCAGTTATGCTATTTTGACGCCGACCTGGTTGGTTTACGCGGTAACAGACCCAGCCGGGGTTACCTCAGCATTGTCAGTCAAATTGGAAGATGCCACGGTTGAGGATTATGCTTCCTCGCCCATTTATGCAAAAATGCCGGATAGTGGTTTTCATGTAACAGGCAACTTTACCGGGCAGGTGGGCATGCACGGCCGTCAGCAGGTTTCGATATTTTTAGGATTGGGAGAAGAACGAGCTGCTGTCACTTTTGGTGAAGCGCTAATGGATGCAATTGCGAACACGCGTCGATAGTTATTGGACTTTGGGGACTATTTTGCCTGGCGGGAAGGGTTTGTTTGATGCCGGATGACCCATAGGGCGGTCAGCAGGATGGGCACCCCGGCGCCATCAAAGATGATAAAGCGCACGATGCTGCTTCGCAACAGCGGGTACTCGGCTGGGATGGTGGTCAGCAGGATCGATTCGCCAATCACACCGATGGTTTGCATGATCAGCGCAGACCACAGCGAGACCTTGAACCTGACCGGGTGCAGCAAGGCAAAGACATAGGGCACCTGCCACATGAGGAACAAGATGCCGTAGCCGGCCACGGCAGCGCGGCCCGGGACGCCCTGCAGCTGGAAGGCCGGTGCAAAGGCGGCGGGGTTGAACATGAACTGCACGGCGGCCTGCAGATTCCAGAACAGCACAATGGCGATCAGTAGCCGGGCGACCCACACGGACAAGGGGTTGGATTGACGGGAAAAGAGCAGGCGCATGGGTTAATTATAATGAGGATTTGTGAATGCTGTGATGGACTACGGTGAATCGGGGGTGATTTTGAAGATCTTGTCGCCCTTCTTGGCCGGTTCGATGACCTTGAGCGCGACCTCGTCACCGGGGCCGACGGTTGTTACTTTAGTGTGCTCGATTTCCATGGATGTCACGTCTTGTGTGAAGTCCGTGCTGTGCCCGGTGATGTGAACCTGGTCGCCAAGGTTTAAGGTTTCGGTCAGTGATAGCACTGCCACGCTGATGCGGTCGTAAAAATGTGTGATGTAACCAATGTGGTTTTCCATCATGACACCTCCATTAATACAATAACATATTCCGGCCGTTTTTTCCACTTTAATTTACCCTGGGTGTCTGTGTGGCTATCGGGAATTTCGTTGCCTTTTAACGCTGACCTTTGAAACTTAATTATTTTTTCGGTCTTCGGCCCTCCGTCCTTCAGCCCTGTTTGCTCACGAACATTGCGAAAAGTTACCCCGACTATTGATGATGACCTGCTAATTTCTATTTGATAGCCCTTCTTCCAGGGCAATCATGTTTTCAAGTAGAATTATCAAAACACTGCATCCATTGCATTTGCAAGTGGAGCACACGAAATGATCAAGAATGGCCATAAATGATGACGACTGAACCCGGTAAAACCTCCACCAACCCTCAACTAGAGGCAGAAAAACAGCACACGCTGCAGCTTTTAGCGCAACACCTCACAGAACTGGACGGCTTTTCACCGGCGGGTGAGCCGACCCCCTTATCGGGGGGATTGCTCAACTTTGTGTGGCGGGTGATTGGTCAACCTGGCTCGGAACCCCCTTCGCTGATTGCCAAGTGGGCACCGCCGTTTATTGCGACCCTGCCGGATGTGGGGCTGGATCCGCACCGGATCGAAATTGAAGCCAGGGTGCTGGAGGCTTTCAGCGGAAGTGGGCGTTTATCTGTCCTGTCTGACGACCGTATACGCCCGCCGCGACGGATTGATTATTTTAAAGACTGCAATATGCTGTTGATGGAGGATATCCGCGAGGAGCCTGAACTTGGCCAATGGATCCAAACTTCACAGGATCACAGGGTAGCAGGGCAGGTTGGCGCCCTGGTTGGCGATTTTATCGGCCGGCTGCATCGCATCACCGCCCAGGACCCTGAACTGCGGCAGGAATTCAATAACGCAAAAATTCAGCGTACACGGCTGGACTTCCAATATAAAAATGTGAGCCTTTACGCGCGCCGAGCCCAGCTGGATGAGGCTGAACGCATCGGCAGGGTGGCGGTGAAGTTTGGTGAGCTGCTGCAAATGCCCGGTACAGCCTTGATCATGGGTGACCTGTGGCCCCCATCGATCCTCGTATGCGCGGGAG
The DNA here is from genome assembly GCA_047921135.1 of Candidatus Brevefilum sp. Lineage (GTDB taxonomy): Bacteria > Chloroflexota > Anaerolineae > Anaerolineales > Anaerolineaceae > Brevifilum. The sequence goes on along the minus strand of JBLRWR010000045.1, from coordinate 9,125 downwards.
GGTTGAGGATCATTGATTGGGAGCTGGCGCATTACGGCCGGCCGGCCCAGGATGTGGGTCATTTTGCAGCCCATTTATGGATGCAGATGCACAGGCATGGGGGAAAGTCAGCGGCTGATTATGCCCGCCAAGTTTTTAACGGCTTTTTACCCGCTTATCGGGCTGGGTTGGGTGATCAGTTTCATTCTGTGTTTGGAGAAGCGGGCGTGCGAGAAAGCGCTATCCATTTTGGCTGTGAGGTATTGACGAGGGCGGTGGGCAACTTTCAGGAGGGGTATTTGTATGAGGGTCTGGCCTGGGATGCTCCCATCATTCAGGAGGCGGCAGCTTGTGCGGCCGCGCACATCCTGACACCTCTTGAGCAAACCACGTTTGACCCCCTGGGTTGGCGGGTGCTGAATCGGCCGTAACAGGAGTGAACGACATGGCTGGGGACTGATTTGCAGGTATCGTAAATCAAAAGCGCAGGTGGTATTTGTTCATTTTGGGATTAATGATCCCCACAATGATGGGAAATAATTATTATGATTGCTCGGGTGTTTCCTTTTCTGATTCAAGCACAGTCATTAAGGCTTCATACTCTTCGAGGCAGTCGGGGCACATATGCAAATGTTTTTCAACCAGCGGCATCATTTGAGTGATGTCTTTACCTTGTTGAGATCGTTCTGCAAACTCGGCCAACGCCTCGGAGACATCATCACAGGCGACCTCATGCGATTCAGTCATGGCCAGCATATTAAGCAAGCCGGTCATCGATCCAGTGGAATTCATCTCTGGCGCTGGCTGTTTCTTAAACCAATTCAATAATTTCTTAATCATATCCATAAGACAACTCATCAGGTGGATTAATTACCAAACATCTTGAGCAATTCATCGGGCGGATACCCCTCAAGTTCTAATCGTCGTTTTAACTTGACACGGGCATCGTGCATCATCTTATAAACGGCATTGCGATTGCTGCCAATTCGCTGGGCAATTACATCCAGAGGGACGCCCTGGACATTGATCGCCATCATCACGGTGCGTTGGCGGGGCGTAAGTTCTTGTTCGATGATTTGCTTGACCATCATCATGGCTTGCTTTTGTTCTACGGCTGTTTCAGGGTTAGTATCATGATTAGCAAATTTTGAACGTGGCGCTTCGTCAGGCTCATCACCCTCTTCCAGTTGATCCAGGGAGATTTCTTTCCACTTTCGCAGGCGTAACTCGCTCAAGGCAATGCGGATGGCGATGGTGTAAACCCAGGTGGTGAATTTGCTGCGGCCTTCGAAGGTCTCCAGGCGATCGAGCACCCGCACAAGCGTCTCCTGGGCCACGTCCTGAAGAAATGCCTCAAAATGTCCGCTATCTGGAGAGAGCCAGCGGGAAAGCGCTTTGGGCAGCATGCGAACAATAATCTCTCGTAAATCGTTGAGTGCGCTTGCGCGGCGTTCGTCTTCGCTGTTTAAGTCTGCCAGCCAGGTTTGATTATCTCGGGCCATTTCATTATTATAGCTGAAGAAAGCCAATCGGGTAAGATAACATTTGGTTAAAGCTTCTTATGATCAGCTACCAAAGCAAAGGAAGAAAGATGAGTGATTTATCCAATTTACCCTTGTTAACCACCGCCCAAATGGTCGAAGTTGACCGGTTGATGATCGAAGATTGGGGGATCAGCCTGGTTCAAATGATGGAGAACGCCGGCCACAGCCTGGCAGAATTGGTAAGACACAATTTAGGCGGATCAGTTGCAGGAAAAAACATACTCGTGATGAGTGGCGGGGGCAACAACGGCGGGGGAGGGATGGTTGCCGCTCGGCATCTACATAACTGGGGTGCAGTGGTTCAATTGACCCTGATTGGCGAAGAAAAGCGGCTCAAAGATGTGCCAGCACAGCAATACAGCATCATCCAGAGGATGGGCTTGGTGACTTTAAACCCGGATTTTGAGGCTGCGGAAGTCATCATCGATGCCATAATCGGTTACGGCCTAACAGGAGATCCCCGTCCACCCGTGGCAGATTGGATCGGCCTGGCTAATGCCAGCGGTAAACCTATCCTTGCACTGGATACGCCATCGGGCTTAAATACGACCACCGGTATACCTTCCCCCAGCTGCATTCGTGCAGCTGCAACGCTAACACTGGCCATGCCAAAGGTAGGTTTAGTAACTCAGCAAGCCCAGCCTTTTGTTGGCGATCTTTACCTGGCAGATATCAGTGTACCGCCAGAATTATATGCCGCACCCTCCCTGGATTTAAGGGTGATCTCACCATTTAGTATGGATTCAATAATCAAATTATCTTAATAAGTATAGGAGAACACATGCCTCGGAATATCGCGCTTGGAAATGGAAATATGCTGGTCGCTTTAGATAAAACCCATCAAATTCGAGATTTTTATTGTCCTCATGTTGGGCAGAGTAATCACGCCTTAGGGCACCCCTTCAGGATGGGCGTATGGGTTGATTCTGACTTCCGTTGGTTGGATGACAACCGCTGGGAACGGGATATTCAATACAAAGAACAAACTTTGGTTTCCGATGTGCGCCTATCGCATCCGGATTTGGATATTGAATTGACAGGCAACGAGGCGGTGGATTTTCATGAGAATTTGCTTCTCCGTAAATTTCAGGTGCGCATTCCATCGGGAAAGGCGCGCGAGGTGCGGCTGTTCTTTCATCACGACTTTCACATTAACCAAAATGAGGTTGGCGACACCGCTTACTATGAACCAGAACGACGTTCTGTGTTTCACTATAAAGGAAAGAATTGGTTTATGATCAACGGGGCTGTTGAAGCTGATCAGTCCCCGTTTGAGGCTGGCGAGAGCCTGTATGACGGTCTGGCAATTGGGGTCCACCAATGGGCATGTGGCTTAAAGGAGATTCACAACCTGCAAGGTACCTGGCGGGATGCCGAAGACGGCATGCTTTCGGGGAATGATGTGGCGCATGGTTCGGTGGATTCAACGGTTGGTTTTTCGGTAAAGGTTCCAACCATGGGTACGGCGAAAGTCTGGTATTGGATGGCGATTGCGCCCACGTTTGAGGATGTGGTGGCTATCAACCGGGCGGTTCGGGGACGGGGCCCTGAATTTTACCTGGACCGGACGGATGCGTTCTGGAAGCTGTGGCTCAACAGCCATCTGCCTGACCTGAGCGCCTTGCCCGAAACCGTACAACGCGAATATGAACGCAGTTTGCTGGTGATCCGCACGCAAATTGACAATGAAGGTGCAATCATCGCAGCAAACGACTCGGACATCTCCTCAGCGGTCAGGGACACCTACAGTTACATGTGGCCGCGAGATGGAGCTCTGGTGGCCAATGCGCTCACACGGGCTGGGTATGTTGACTTGCCGCGTGCCTTTTATCATTTTTGCCAGCGCGTGCTTACCCCGCAGGGGTACCTGCTGCATAAATATAATCCGGATGGCTCCCTGGCATCCTCGTGGCATCCCTGGCGGAGAGACGGCGAGAAAACCCTCCCGATTCAGGAGGATGAGACGGCCCTGGTGTTGTGGTCGTTGTGGGAACATTTTGCCCGCTTTGGCGATGTGTATTTTATCAAACCGCTTTATCGCACATTGATCAACCCCATGGCGGATTTCCTGGCAGAATATCGTGACCCAGAAACGGGATTGCCCTTGCCGAGTTATGATCTGTGGGAAGAGCGCTATGGCGTGCTGGGTTGGACGGTTGGCGCAACCTGGGGTGGGCTGGACGCGGGTGCAAAATTTGCGAAAGCATTTGGTGAGTTTGACCGAGCAGAAAAATATCGCCAGGCAGCAGAGGAGGTCAAGCAAGCCGCGGATCAGTACCTATGGCTGGAAGACGAACAGCGCTTTGCGCGTATGATCAACCGAACGCCGGATGGTGAATGGGAGATTGACGCGGTCATTGATGCCTCGCTGGTTGGGCTGTGGCAATATGGGATGTATGCCCCCGATGACCCGAAAATCACCGCTACCATGCAGGCCATCAAAGATCGATTATGGGTAAAAACGGAGGTTGGCGGCATTGCCCGCTATGAGAACGACAATTACCATCAGGTCAGCCAATCGATCGATGATGTACCGGGTAACCCCTGGTTTATCACCACGCTGTGGCTGGCGGAATGGATTGCGGTTAATGCAAAGAACGGAGAAGACCTTGAAAAGTCACAGGCGTTGCTTGAGTGGGTTGCAGAACGAGCCCTGGACAGCGGGGTTCTGGCTGAGCAGGTGAATCCCTACACTAACGATCCGTTATCGGTCAGCCCGCTCACCTGGAGCCACGCTGCGTTCGTGGCCACGGTGCAAACCTGGTTAGCTGCACACAATCAGATTAGTTCGAAAAGCTAAAATGGGTATAAAATAAGCCTATATAGAGAATATCAGGAGATTTTATGGCTGAATACATTTTAGCGGGTGATATTGGCGGCACAAAAACCGTTTTAAGTTTATTTGAGGAGGGGTCTGGACCGAACATTCCCCTGGCAAAGGAGACATTTTCCAGCAAAGCGTATTCGTCCTTATCACATATCGTGGAAGAATATTTAACTAAACGGTCAGCAGCAGTGCGAGTGGCCTGTTTTGGCGTCGCAGGGCCAGTTAAGGATGGACAGGTCGCGACAACTAACTTGCCCTGGTCGTTGACAGAAGACGGTCTGCGACCTGTGGTCGATAATGCGCCGGTGTTCCTGCTCAATGATTTGATGGCCGCTGCCGTGGCCATCCCACGGCTATCCACTGACGACCTTCACGCCATTAATCCCGGGGTGCCTGATCCTCATGGAGCGATCGGGTTGATCTCACCAGGGACAGGCTTGGGAGAGGCTTTTCTCACCTGGCATGGAGAAGGTTACCAGGCATACCCTTCCGAGGGAGGCCACAGCAGCTTTGCGCCTGGTGATGAACACCAATTGGCATTGTTAGAATTTCTTTTACCTAGGTTTGGGCATGTCAGCTATGAGCGGGTTTGTTCTGGATTGGGCATTGCCAACTTGTACGCTTTTTTGAGAGAGGGTCAGAAAATTACTGAACCTGAATCACTCCGTAAAGCATTGGCTGAAGCGCCAGACCCCAACCCCGTACTGTTTCAGGCAGCCATGGAAGACCAGGTTGATATTGCCTCAAAAACCCTGGCCTTATTCACGGATATTTTGGCCAATGAAGCTTCAAACCTGGCCCTTAAGGTCCTGGCCACCGGCGGCATTTACCTGGGCGGGGGCATTCCGCCGCGGTTGAAGGATTGGCTTGACCCGGACCGGTTCATGGGCGTATTCACCAGCAAGGGACGCTTTGCGGATTTGCTGGCAGAGATCCCGATCAACATCATCCTTAAACCGGAAACGGCCTTGTTTGGCGCAGCATGTTACGCTTTCGAGCGGCTGGCAGAAATTTCCAATCTGTAAGGGTTGTCCCGATTAATGACTGGGACCGCGAGCGAGTTCAGAGAGGCGCTTGCGTGAGGGGATTTTAGGTTAGTGATGAACAGTGAGAACTAGTGAGTAAAAAAAGTGAGTCACTTGCTTGATTTGCGGTAAAAGGTGAGACACTAGCCGATTAGTTAGCGGTTGTTTTGGCAATCTCAAAGTATCAATAATTAAGGACTGGAACCAGATGGAAAATTCCCATCCTGCCCTGTGGTTTGAATTAAGCGGCAAAACAGCCGTTATTACGGGCGGTGGCGGCGTCTTAGGTGGTGCCATTGCCCTGGGTTTAGCTGAGCTGGGAGTAAATGTGGCCATTTTAGATAGAACGCGCCAATCGGGTGACCAGGTTGTTGAGAAAATTACCAGTGCAGGTGGAAAGGCGCTTGCGGTTGAATGTGGTGTTTTGAACAAATCCAACCTGGTTGAAGCGCAAAAAATTGTGAGGAACCACTTTGGAAAGACGGATTTCCTGATCAATAGTGTTGGGGGCAACAAAGCTGAGGCAACCACATCATTAATTATTTCCTTGAGCATTGGGACCGGTACAAACACATCCCTCTGGGGATCCTGGCGCACTGTACGCACGTGCGCGGTTCAGGCAGGATGCAGAACGGGATTGAAGTGCCCAATATCAAGGTGACGCTAGCCAGCCTGGTCCCGCCTGGGGCGTGTGCAGCGCTCAACCTGGGCTATATAGATCCTGACCAGGTTAAAATTGAGGATTGGCTCAATCGGGAAGATGAGGGCATCTTGTTTGTGCCGAAGGCAGGCGAGCGTTTGTATAAGATAAAATGAATTATTATGTGATCGTCGGTGACCAGTTTGTTTATGTGAATGTTTTTATTGTGGCTCAAGGAATTGTGAACATGTTCATCATATTTATGGGCGTCTCTGGATGCGGTAAAACCACCATTGGTAAGAAGATCGCTGAAGCTTTCGGCGTGCCATACTATGAGGGAGATGCCTATCATCCCCCCGAAAATGTGGATAAAATGTCCAGCGGTGTACCGCTCACCGATGAGGACCGGCGGGGATGGCTGGAGGTCCTGGCCGAGCTTATTCGGGATAAGCTGGACGCGGGGGAATCTGGCGTGCTGGCCTCCTCTGCGCTGAAGGAGAACTATCGCCAGCAGCTGCGTGTGGCACCTGATTTGGTCCGGTTTGTGTACTTGAAGGGGGATTATGAGACGATCCACGCCCGTATACAGGGAAGAACGGGGCATTATATGCCGCCTGGCCTGTTGAAGAGCCAGTTTGAGGCCCTGGAAGAGCCTGATGATGCTTTTACGATCAATATTAATCAGTCGGTGGACTCAATACTGGGTGAGGTGATGGGATACTTGAGGAGCATTGGGTTCGCTGCTCTTCTTTAGGTCTTTAGAACAACCCAATCATCCAGTGTTACAAGACACCCATACCATACCGGTCCAATTATCATGAAGTATTGAAATCAAGTTAAACCAACCCCGCCTAATCATGGTTCCTGGTATTCATCATGATCTGGTGGTGGGTGAAAATGTGTTTGCTCTTGCAGTTTTTAGTTATTTAAATATTTTAAAGATAAATCAGCCTGCTATTTTGTTGAGCAGGCTGATCTTTATGCGATTCAACTTGTTAGTAGACGTCCTGGTAATATTCAAGAATGAGGATGGTTGTGTCTGGCGGAATCTGATCTGCAATGCCGTGCATGTCAATCGCCATGCCCAATCGGTTAAGACCAGCACCGATATCCGAATGGGATACCTCTAAACCCAGTAAGGAACCATCCATGGCCTGGGAGATTTCCATAATTTCCTCAAAGCCTTCAACATTGTTCATAAAAGCCATTGGTTCAGGATGGGCCAGCATCAGATACCTGATACCATTAATCGTTTCATCATTTTCAACCACAAACCAGCTGAGTTGCTCCCTGTAGTACTCAGCAACTTGTTCCCCGCTGGCATCCGGAATGGCATAGAAACGCCACGGTGTCATCGGTCCACCAAAACCGTCCACTTCCAGTAGAAATTGTGCACCCGGGTAAATCATGTCATCCATCCAAACAACTCCATCAGACGGTGGCTCAGCAGGGGGGTCTGCTGGTTCTAGGGGCGCTGCTTCTTCTTGGGGTGCGGCTGGGACGACTTCCTCAGCAGGTTCAGGTTCAGTTGCTTCCTGCACGGGTTGGCTTGGGCTGCATGCTGCAAACAGGACTACAACCAGTAAACAAGCCAAAATTTTAACGTTCAGGTTTTTAGTTTTCATTTCCGTTTCTCCTTTCAGGCATCATGTCTTGGGGAGGCGTGAGAAGTAGGTTTACAAATAGCCTCGCACTTTTATACCATTAAAACAGTTTATTTTCAAATGCAAGAATAATAGCTTCCAGAAAATTGAAAATAAAGGGGGTATTGACATAACGCGCGAGGCGTAAATTGCGTGCAGGTTATCACCAATGGCTCATCTTCACCAATAATAAAAAATAGGTGCTTGCAAGGGAATTATGTTCCATGTTTGATGATGGCCATAAGCTAAAAGCAACCAGCTACGAGCACTGAAGCTCCTGGAGCGAAGCTGCTCGAAGTGAGTTGCGGTAAATATGATCAGTCATCACCTGTCAGCTCCCCTCGTTTTCTGTTCCCGGAACCTTGTTTAGACAAGGACCTCGGTCAGATTTATCTGCAGTACTTACCTCAATTTTTAGACCTTGTTAGCCACCACTCAAGTATTGCACCATAGACAATTCCAGCCACAAAACTGATGTGATCTTGAAATCCTGTAGCGCTGTAGAATGCAAAAGAGACCACAAGCCCTAAAATTGCCCCCCGCAGCAATGCTTTGCTTCTATTTGTTGCCTTCCAGGGTGCGCCTACAGCCAGGCCAATAATTACACGGTTGTACCAAAGTGAGAACACAAACACAGGTGAGGCCGTTGAACCGGAGCGAATATACGCACCTACCACGCAGATAATTCCCAACAAAGCCCCGCCAATAAGCGCTTCTTTCAATCTCTTATTCATCTTTTACTCCTTCTGAATCTGTGCCGATCCTAAACAACTCTGTTTCAGTGATCTAGTTCTTAAATTATAAATGAAACATTGTTTCTTTAAATGTGACCTAGGAATAGACGGTTATACTAGATCACAGTATCCTTTCACAAGATGTCGGGTTTCAATTACTGGATTATGCAACCCTTTTTCTGTAAATTTGTATCAGAAATTCCAATAGTATCTAGAATCTTGTGTAAGTTAAATTTCACAGAAGCTACTGGTCAGTTAACTGGTTAAGGATCAATGGCTAATTGCTAATGAGGGCGGTCCACTTCTTGGTAATGTCCAGCGTGGCTAAGTATAGCAATTCCCGTACAGCTTGTTCTGTCGGGAAAGAGCCCTTATTCTTGATGACTTCCGCAATTGACGATGGTAGCCCTCCACGGTATTGGTGGTATAGATCAAACGGCGGATCTCTTGGGGGAACTCAAAAAAGGTTGAGAGATCTTCCCAATTGTTTTGCCAGGAGCGTATCGCGGCACCATACTTGCCGCCCCAGGTCTCTTCCAGCTTGATCAGGTTTGCCTCCGCTTGTTCTTGTGTGGCGGCTTGGTAAATCTTTTTCAGATCAGCCATGAAAGCCTTTCGGTCTTTCCAAACCACATACTTCAAACTATTGCGTATCTGGTGTATGATGCACCGCTGAACCCTGGTTTTGGGAAACACAGCGTGAATGGCATCCTTGAAACCAGACAAACCATCA
>JBLRWR010000044.1:0-12859 GCA_047921135.1 Candidatus Brevefilum sp. | reverse complement strand
GCTACCAGGACGTGATTGACCTGGCCGATGCGGTGCTGGGCTTATCGGCTGAACCCGCCATTGAGGAGACCTGGGTCTGGCGGGGGCGTGCCAGGCTGGCTTTGGGGGATGTGGACGGCGCAGTGAGTGACTTTCGCGAGGCCCTCAAATGGCACCCCGGGTGGTGGGTGGCCGAAAACGAGCTGAACAATTTGGGGCTCACCCCCTGAGCGGAAAAAACAGGGGTATCTATCTTTTTACTGCTCAATAATTGTATTATAATAAAATAAATTTACAATAAATGTAGGGGCGACTCATGAGTCGCCCCTACTATATCGAATAATCGTGAAAAAATGTGAAATTTGATGGGAGCATCCCATAAAAATCAACGGTCAGTGTTTGAATTTCAACATCCTCTGACATCAATTTGCAATCGCGCCGTATTAAAATTATAATAATTTACATCAACAATATCAAATAATTTATCAGCTACCAATGGAGGTAAAACATGTTGCATAAAATTGCTCAAAAAATCGATCAGCACACCCATCTTGACGTGGTGGATGCCCACTGTGATATCCCCTGTGGGATTTATGATCCGCATCATGCCCTGATCGGTGCACTGACCGTCATCCGCATGGTGGATTTGATCAACGCTAAGGTTAAGGAACACGGCGCAGGTTCCACTGCGGAATTCATCAACAGCATGGCGCGCAATATCGCCGTCAAAGAAGAGCATGCCGAGCTGACCAAACACGAGATCCGCGTGATCTGGGGTGACTTCATCAAAGATCAGCATGTGGAAAACTATCCGCAATTACCCGCGCTGGTGCACAAGATCATGCAGCTTGGGTCCAAAGCCCGCCAGACAGTGGACCGCGAAACAGCCGAAGCATTGCTGGAGGCTGTCAACGAATTTGCTGAGATTTTCTGGCAAATTAAAGGCTATAAGACCAAACGGGTGGCTGCTCCCTTCCCGGTTACAGATGAGATGGTCGTCCCGGTCCTTTAATGGTGATGGTTCGTCTGCTTAAAGTGCGCGGATCAAGCCTGTGGCCGGATTTCCGCGAGGGCGATTTTGTGCTGGCGGCGGGTGTGCCTTTCCCGGGCGGGAAGGTGCGTACGGGCGATGTGATCGTCTTCCGCCAGCCGGGTTATGGCCTGCTGCTCAAGCGCGTCCAGCGTGTGCTGGCGGATGGACAGGCTTATGATGTGCGCGGTACACAAATTGCCAGCACAGACAGCAGAAATTTTGGGCCGGTGCCCCGGGCCAGCGTGACTGGCAAGGTGATCTGGCACATTCGCGGCTCACAGGAACTGGGCACGGATTGAAAGCAGACCTTTTATTACTTCTGACGGCCACCATTTGGGGCTTTGCCTTCGTCGCACAGCGCGTGGGCATGTCCCATATGGGGCCGTTTATCTTTAACGGCATTCGGTTCAGCCTGGGTGCGCTTTCGCTGGTGCCCTTTCTGATCTGGGGCCGGAAAAAGAACACTGGCGCACCAAAATTTGACCTTAAACGGTACTGGGTGCCGGTCCTCCTGACGGGGCTGGTGCTGTTTGCAGGCGCATCGCTCCAGCAGGTGGGGCTGGTGGGCACCACGGCGGGCAAGGCCGGTTTTATCACCGGGCTGTATGTGATTTTGGTGCCCTTATTGGCGCTGCTGTGGGGCGCCCGCACCCACACCGCCCATTGGGCCGGGGCAGTCTTGGCGGTGGCGGGGCTGTACCTGCTTTCGGTGAGGGGCGGCTGGGAGATCTCACCCTATGATCTAATTGTTTTGGCCGGGGCGTTCGCCTGGGCGGTGCATGTGCACCTGATCGCCAAATATTCCGCCCTGGTGGGGCCGGTGCGCCTGGCATCGATGCAATTCGCCATTTGCGGTCTGCTCAGCCTGACCACTGCGGCGCTGTTTGAGCCCATCAGCCTGAGTGGCATCGGCGATGGCATATGGGCCATATTGTACGGCTCGTTTTTGTCGGTCGGTCTGGCCTATACCCTGCAGGTCGTGGCCCAGCGCACCGCCAACCCGTCCCATGCGGTCATTATCCTCAGCCTGGAAGGCGCGTTTGCTGCCCTGGGCGGCTGGCTGGTGTTGAGCGAAGCGCTGGGGCCGCGTGATCTGGCCGGCGCAGGGTTGATTTTGGCCGGTACGCTCATTTCGCAATTTTTTGGGCAGCCGCGGGCAAAAGCCGTCAAGCAGGGTATCCAACACGGGTAACCTTATGGGGGGTGCTGATCTGGCGTTTTCGGTTTATTTTTTACTCAAAATACGTTAGCCGGGTTGCGGATGTCCAGGAAATGGGATTTGAATCAGGATTTTGTCACCAAAGAAAATTTTCCAAACACAAAACGCTGATTCTTCGGTATCATATAGCAAGGTTACCGCACATGACAACACAGCCGCCATTAAAACGCTTCTTATCCAACCCCTACGTCACGTTAAGTTTGGGGATCCTGTTCCTATCCTTTTCCCCCTTGTTCACTCATTGGGCCGATGCGCCTGGCGTTGTGACCAGCTTTTATCGCATGGTGATCGCGGTGATGGTATTGAGCCTGTTTTACCGGAAGATTTTTCCCCAGAATGCTACCGAGGGCACAAGCAAACTGACCTGGCACCAAATTTTGATCCCGGTGCTGGCGGGTGCATTCTCGGGGGTTGATCATGCCCTGTGGGGCACAGCATTAAAAGAGACCAGCGTTGCCAACGCCACCTTGTTGAATTACATCTCGCCGCTGTGGGTGTCTTTGATTGCCATTTTTGTGTTGAAGGAACGTTATAAAGCCTTTTATTGGGTTGGCATGCTGCTTGTTTTGGCCGGTTCGGTTTCAGTGCTGAATATTATCGACACCACGCTCACTTTTAACTTCCGGGGAGAAGGTTTTGCCGTGATCTCCAGCTTTTTTTATGCGGGGTACTTCCTTTTGACCCAAAAGGGGCGAACCTTTTTAACCACCTTGCAGCAGCTTTACATCTCATTATTCGCGTGCGGTGTGACCCTGGGGCTGATCATCCTTTTCTTTCAGCTGCCTGTGATCGGCTTTTCCCGAACCACTTACCTGATCTTCTTGCTCTCCGCGCTGCTTTCGCAACTGCTGGGATATTTCAGCCTGACACACTCGCTGGGTAAAATTCCTGCCTCGATTGTCAGCCCCAGCTTGTCCTTGCAGCCGGTCATCACCGCGCTGCTGGCGATCCCCTTTGCCAACCAGGCGCTGGCGGGGCATCAAATTTTTGGCGGTTTGTTGGTGCTGGCCGGGATCATCACGATCAATAAATCAGAAATCAAAACCTGATTCTCACGCGCCTTACTGTTAAGAGCGCCTAACCGGATTATCGCTCAGGAATTGACCTGGTAAATTTCAGCCAGGTGTTGATAGAATTAACCTGGGAGCTGGTGCTCATGAATCATTTGATCTTTCTCGCGTGTTGTGGTTAAAATAAGCACAGTGCAATTAAGCGCTGGATGGTGCAATAAACTCTTGATTCCAAGCTGGATAGGAGATAGATTTTCGAATGCAAACTTTTGTTGAGCGGGTCAGGTCCTTGTTGGGGTTTGATCTATCCAAAGAGAAAATTACCGCCCTGGAAATGTATGAGGATGCGCTTTTAGACTGGAACCAGCGTATGAACCTGACTGCGGTATCCGACCCGGAGGGGGTGCGGACCAAGCATTTCCTGGATTCGATGACCATCCTGACAGCCTGGGAGCGGAAATCGCCGCCCGGACGGCTGATCGATGTGGGCACGGGCGCCGGGTTCCCGGGTTTGGTGCTGAAGCTGTTCTGGCCGACCACTCAAGTCACACTGGTGGAATCCGTGGGGAAGAAGGCAGATTTCTGCCGACATCTCGTCGAACTGCTTGGCTTGGAACAGGTGACCGTCCTGGCTGAGCGGGCTGAGGTGATCGGGCAGGACCCAGCCCACCGCCAAACCTACGACCTGGCGGTGGCACGGGCGGTGGCCCGCATGCCCATCCTGATGGAATACTTGCTGCCCTTGGTAAGGTGGCATGGGAAGGTGATGGCCATGAAGGGGGAGACTGCGCCGGTTGAAACCCAGGATGCCAGCCGGGCGATCCAGATTTTAGGCGGCAAATTAGAGAAATTGGTCCATATCGAATTGCCCGGGGTGGTGGAGGAACGCTTCATCGTGGTGGTGGAAAAAATTGCCCAAACACCAGGGGAGTATCCAAGACGTACCGGCTTGCCGGCCAAACACCCCATACAGTGAACATTTTGCCCGTGTCAGTTTAGAATGTAGTAGACTTAACGGGTAATGAACGAAAACTTAAATAATAATCAAGAAAAACTCGAAGAAATTGAACGCTGCCAAGCGCTGACGCACTCACGCAACCCTCGTGATCGGTCATACGCCGCCAAATGCCTGGGGGAACTGAAGGCCAATCCAGACATCCTGATGGATTTATTAGAAGACCCCAATGGTTTTGTGCGCTCTGCGGCGGCTGAAGCCCTGGGGCGTTCGGTGGAATTGCCTGCGCCGGAGGTGGTTTCTCAGCTGCTGGCGGCCATTGACGACCCGAATAATTACGTCTGTGCGGCGGCGGTCAATTCCCTGGGATTGCTGGGCGCCACCCAGGCTTTGCCCCAGGTGGAAGCCTGTCTGAATGATGAGCACCCCATCGTGGTCCAGGCTGCCATCCTGGCCATGGCACGCATCGACCCGGAGCGCATCAAAGATCGCTTGGTGGAATTTTTAGGGTCTGACGAATATTTAATCCACCTGGCTGCAGCCCGCGCTTGTGGGTGGCTCTCTCATCATGCATGGAGCGGCCACATTCTTCAAGCGCTGAAGAACTTTATGCAGACTGATCATGATCAGGACCTTAAGCTGCCTAAATTGTATATTGAAGTGCTGGCGCGGTTGAATGCACGGGAAGCGATTCCTACCCTGGTTGAGATTGCCGAGCGCGAGATTGGTTTGCGTAGCATGGCCGTGGAGGCCCTGGTGGAGATGAAGGCGGAAGAGGCGGCTGCGGTCCTTTCGCCCTTGCTCAGTGACCCCAGCAACCGTTTACGGCGCAGCCTGATTGAGATGATGATGCAGGCGGATTACCAGGCTGCGCTCCCGCTGGTACGCCCACTGCTGAAGGACAGCGCCATCACCGTGCGCGAGACGGCTTTAGCCGCGATCTCAAAATGGGACGACCGGGTGTCTGAAGCGGATGTACGTGAAATTGCTTTTAACGACCCCAACCCCTTTGTTCGTCCCCAAGCGGTACTCACCCTGACCCGTTTGTTGGGTCAGGATGCGCTGCCAGATTTGATTGATCTGTCGGAGGACCTCAACTTGCATGTGCGGCGGGCAGTGGCCCAATGCCTGGCGGAGGTGGATTTCCTCACGCCGGAGGGCAAGACCGCGTTGCTGCAGTTGGCCAAGGACCCGGACACCGCTGATTTTGCCCGCGGGGCCTTGCAAGCCCATGACCTGGATGCCATCCACCCCCTGCCGGTGAGCGAGCCGGCGATCAAGGACCCCCTTCCCCAGGTCATTGCGGCAGATAGCAAAGCCCTCCTGGCAACCCTGGAAGCCTGGCAGGAGGCCTTGCCTTCCTTGCAGAAGGATTTTGACCTGGATGAGCTGGCAGAGGTGGACCGAGCACTTTCGACGTTGATCCTGCGTTTGCGGGATGCGCAGGATGGTGATGCGAGAAAATAATTTAAATCACCAGGGTTGTTTAAATCGTATTTAATCAGAGATAGATCACGTAGCGACGTTGCCCGCAACGTCGCTACGGTAATATTAGGATGTTTTAGTTGCGTAAGGTCACGGAATCTCCCGCCTGACAAAAAAATCAGGCCCCACCTTTAAGCGTGGCAGGGATGAGAGTTTTTTCCAAGTTTTGTACCGACTCTGATATGGTGCAGTCAGGCTGGTGCGCACCCTCCGATTACTCATTAAACGCCGTAGCGACGCCCCGCCGGGGCGTCGCTACGGATAGTTAGCAGGTCTTATTCGTGCGGGAGCTGGAAAAAATGTTATTGGATGTCAGCGTGATCCGGGGATAAACACACCATGGGTGGGATTAAAACCCATGTTTTTTGAGCAGCGCCTTCAGGTCATCCGGGTTGTCGACCCACACCTCGCTGTAACCGCAATTGGCGCAGCAATACTGGGTGGTGTTGATGGCTTTGAATGAGGACGGGGTCTTGGCCCCGCTCAATGTGGAGGGGGGTTGAATCCCGCCCGGTAGGCGGATGACCTCTGTGGAATGGCATTTGGGGCAGTGCATATTCTTCATCAAGATGAATCCTTTCCTTTTGTTTCGATAGCGCGCAAATCAACATCATCTTACGGCAGAAAAGCTATCAAAAACTCACGAAAAGAGAAAAGCGGTTAAGTCTGAGGGTAAATTGGATCTGTTTTCGATCCTGAATTGTGATTAACGCCAGCGCGGCGGCTTGATATCATCGCAAGGTCATGCCGCCGCGCGGAAATTTAGGTTTAAAGGTATTTGTTAGCCCACGATCAGGGTTCAGGCGTGGCCGTGGCGGTGGGGATCGGCGTCGGCACGATATTGACCGGGATGATCAGCAGATCGCCGACGAAGAGATCCGTTTCGTTTTGCATCTCTCTCAGGTCATTGGCACGCCGGTAGCGGTTGGTTTCCTGCATGATGCGGTCAACTTCACTGTTGAATTCGACCGCCAGGGCATACAGGCTGTCCCCGGGGCGCACGCGGTACTCGATCAGCGTGCCGGGGGCGATGTCATCCGGCAGGGGTGTCGGTGTGGGCAGTGCCTGCCCGGGTGCCGGGATGAGGATCGTATCCCCAGGGTAGATCAGACAGCGGCTGTCGAGGTTATTGAGCACCAGCAGCACTTCAACATCCACTTCGAACTCTTCGGCGATGGTGGTGCAGTTGTCCAGCTCCTGGACGATGTATTCAAAGGGCCCAGCAGGTGTGCTGGTCATCGTGGGTGTGGGGGTATTGGTCACCGTGGGCGTCAGGGTGAAGGTTGCCGTGGGGGTGACGGGCGTTGGCGTGGGGGTCTCAGTCGGTGTGGGCGTAGAGGTGCTGAATAATGAGATTTGCAACCCCCCGCCGCCACCAACCAGGTAGATCACCAACAAAACAATCCCGACGATCACCAGTAAGATAGCCAGTGCGCCCAGTATATAAGGACCCATTTTTTGTTTCTTCCGATAAGATGAAATTACGTTTTTTGCATCTTTTTTGCTCATGAGATTTCCTTTTCGTTTACATCTCAGTCCGGCCAAAGCGCCAGAAAGCCCCAAAATGTCGAAAATTTATATTTCCATTCTAACCGATTAATAAAATATGGTCGAGTCAGTCAAAATTTCAAATGATCGTCATTTAAATACGCCAATTTTGCCTGCATACTGATCTCAGGCCGGGAGGGGCGCTTTATTGCACTCCAGGATGCGCTTCATGAACTGCCCGGTGTAAGACTGGGGCATCTCGCAGATCTCTTCGGGTTTACCCACCGCGATGATCTCGCCGCCGGCGTCTCCACCTTCAGGACCCAGGTCGATGATCCAATCCGAGACCTTGATGATATCCAGGTTGTGCTCGATGATCACCACGGTGTTGCCTTCATCCACCAGGCGCTGCAAGACGTCGATCAGCCGGTGCACATCGGCGGCGTGCAGGCCGACCGAGGGCTCGTCCAGCACATACAGCGTGCTGCCGGTCGACCGGCGGGAGAGCTCCTTGGAGAGCTTGATGCGCTGCGCCTCGCCGCCGGAGAGGGTGGTGCCGGATTGGCCCAGGCGGATGTAGCCCAGGCCGACATCTTGCAGGGTTTCCAGCCTGCGGGTGATCTTGGGAAAGGCCTGGAAAAAATCAGCTGCGGTATCAATGGTCATATCGAGGATATCGGCGATGCTTTTCTCTTTGAACAGGATCTGCAGGGTCTCGCGGTTGTAGCGGGCACCATGGCAGACATCGCAGGGCACGTATACATCGGGCAGGAATTGCATTTCGATCTTGAGCTGCCCCTGGCCTGCGCAGGCCTCACACCGGCCGCCCTTGACATTGAAGCTGAAGCGCCCTTTTTTGTAGCCGCGCATCTTGCTTTCGGGCAGTTCAGCATACAGGTCGCGGATATAGTCAAACAAGCCGGTGTAGGTACCGGGGTTAGAGCGGGGTGTGCGCCCGATGGGTGATTGATCGATGTTGATGATCTTATCGATGTGCTCAATCCCCTCCAGGGTGTCATAGTCGCCGGGCAGCGACCGGGCGCCGTGCAGCTGGCGCACCAGGGAACGATAAAGCGTGTCGATCAGCAGCGAGGACTTGCCAGAGCCGGAAACGCCCGTGATACAGATGAATTTGCCCAGGGGCAGGTCCAGGGTGACGTTTTTGAGGTTGTTCTCGCGGGCGCCGCACAACACCAGGTGATTGCCGTTGCCGGAACGGCGCTGTTCGGGTACGGGCACGTACATCCTGCCCGAGAGGTAGGCGCCGGTCAGCGAAGTGGGATGGTTGAGGATTGCATCGGGCGGGCCTTCGGCCACAATTTCACCGCCCAGGTCGCCTGCGCCGGGGCCTAGGTCGACGATCCAGTCCGCCCGGCGGATGGTTTCGGCGTCGTGCTCCACCACCAGGACGGTGTTGCCCAGGTCGCGCATGCCCTCCAGGGTGGTCAGCAGCCGGTCGTTATCGCGCGGGTGCAGGCCGATGGAGGGCTCATCCAGCACATACAGCACGCCCATCAGGCGTGAGCCGATCTGGGTGGCCAGGCGGATGCGCTGGGCTTCACCCCCGGAGAGGGAGCCGGCCGAGCGCTGCAGGGTCAGGTAGTCCAGGCCAACGTTGACCAGAAAGCCCAAACGGGCTTCGATCTCTTTGAGGATGCGTTCAGCGATCAACCGTTCACGCTGGGTAAAGGGGGATTCCTCGCCGGATAGCTTTTGGGTCCACGCCAAGCTGCGCCGTACCGGCCAGCTGGTCACCTCGACGATGTTGACCCCGTCGATGGTCACGGCCAAGACTTCCGGACGCAGGCGGTTGCCCTGGCAGGCCGGGCAGGGCTGGTCGCTCATGAACTCGGCGATCTTACCCCGGATATATTCGGAGTTGGTCTCGCGGTAGCGGCGCTCCAGGTTATTGATCACGCCCTCAAAAGCGGCGCTGAAGGTGCTCTGGCGCCCGTTGCGGCCGGTAAAGGACACATTCAGCTCTTTCCCGCCGGTGCCGTAGAGGATCTTTTCCAGCTTTTCATCAGGGATGGTCGCCACCGGGGCTTCCAGGTCGATTTTGTAATGGTGGGCCACGGCTTCCAGCATCTGCCAGTAATAGCCGCCGTTATCCTTGGGGCCATCCCAGGATTCATCCAGGATTGCACCATCGATCAGCGCCACAGAGCGATCCGGGATGAGCAGGTCGGGGTCAATCTCCTGGCGGCTGCCGAGGCCCTGGCAGGTGGGGCAGGCGCCGTGGGGCGTGTTGAAGGAGAAGGTGCGCGGCTCGATCTCGGTGATCACGCTGCCGTGCTCGGGGCAGGCGAGGTGCTCTGAGAACTGGATGTCGCGGGGCGCATCATCTGACAGGATTTGCACGGTGATATAGCCATCGCCGAATTTAAGGGCAGTTTCGACGGAATCCGTCAGCCGGGTGCGGGTGGCTTTGGCTTCTTCCTCGTCTTCGTGGGCACGCAGGATCACCCGGTCGACCACGGCTTCGATAGTGTGTTTCTTGTAGCGTTCGAGGTTGAAATCCTCGTCCAGGGAGAAGGTCTCGCCATCCACCCGGGCGCGCACGAAGCCCGCTTTGCGGATCTCATCAAAGACGGCCTGGTAGGTGCCCTTGCGCTCGCGCACCAGGGGCGCCAGGATCTGCAGGCGGCTGTCTGCCGGCAGGGACTCGATGGCTTCCACGATCTCCTGGGCGGACTGTTTTTGCACCACCCGCCCGCACACCGGGCAATGGGGGATGCCTGCGCGGGCGTAAAGCAAGCGCAGGTAATCGTACACTTCCGTCACCGTCCCCACGGTGGAGCGGGGGTTGTGGGAGGTGGCTTTTTGATCAATCGACACCGCCGGAGAGAGCCCTTCGATGGACTCCACATCGGGTTTGCTCATCTGGCCCAAAAACTGGCGGGCATACGCCGAAAGGGATTCGACATAGCGGCGCTGCCCTTCGGCGAAGATCGTGTCAAAGGCCAGGGAACTTTTGCCTGAGCCGGAAAGACCGGTGATCACCACCAGCTTGTCGCGGGGGATCTCGACGGTGATATTTTTGAGGTTATGCTGGCGTGCGCCCACCACACGCAGGTTGTCACGGGCCATCATCATGTTTTTGTCACTCATTCCATAAATTATAGCACAAATGTTTTATTTAATGATTGTGCATTTTGCCGCGCAAATGTGCAACCCGTAATTATACCCCCACGGAAAACAGACTGGCTAATCGCAGCGATTGCTGCTAGTTAACCTGCTGGGTGCCTGATTCCAAATTCCTGATACCTATTTCCAAATACCTGCCTTTCACCCATCCGCCGGCATCACGCCCATATCCTCCGGCTGGATGGATAGCTCGCGGAAGTTTTCAAAGGTCAGGTCGTTGAAGGTGAAGGCCCGGCTGGTGCGGGCGATCTCGAACAGCCCCAGGTAGTTGGTGGCAATCCCCCTGGACCAATCCAGCCTGAGCATGTGCGCCACACCCTCGATCAGGATGTTGTTCGGCGCTTCAATCTCGATAAAATTACCGAAGGGCAGCTCGTCCAGGACCACTTCCACATCCCCCAGACAGTAGACCCGCCGGAATTTCTCATAGGTCACCACCACCTGGTAGCCCAGCGACTCGAACAGCTTGCGCGCAATGGCGAAATCGTCCACGGTGAATTCGAGTTCTGTCCGGGCCATTACGCCGCCTTCCACGCGCGCGTTTTCCTTGAAGGTCACCCGGGCGATGTCATCCTGGCGCAGGCGCAGCAGGCGCCCGCTTTTGTAGAGGCTGTGATCCGGCGTATCAAAGCGCAGGTTGATCTCGAGGGTGCGCTCTCTAACCAGGTCTGCCCCGCAGGCACGCAGGCGTTCTGCAATCCCCTCCAGGTCTTGTATGTAGAATTTGATCTCGCGTTCCTGGTCTTTCATCATCAACCTCTTTCTTGATTCTGTTCGTTATCGAAAAAACCGCGTGCCTGGGCGGATCGCAGCCCCCATAGCACCAACCCTGCCCAGGCCAGGGTTAGCAGCAGCATCAACGGCCAGTTCCGGTGGGCATGGGGGTCCTGCCAGAGCAGCAGGCGCTCCAGCCAGTAGAGCGCCGGGTAAAGGACACCAGCTGCCTTCAGTAAGGCTGGCGTCCAGCTGGCCCGGCGCAGCAGTCCCCACAGGACGGGCAGCCCCAGCAGTCCCCAGGTCAGGCCGGCCAGCAAGAGGTACGCAAACACGGCAGGTCCGACCCGGTCAACGATCAGCTCCCGCCCTGCCACAGCACCGGCAAAGCGCAACCAGCCCAATAACGTCCAAAGGGTGAAGGTCCACCCAATTAGTTTGAGCGGCAGGGGCCTTTTGGGGCGCGGGGCTTCCCTGGGAGAGCGTTCTGTAGGGTTTGTATCCGGCATGGCTTGATTATAATTCGGGTTGTTCTGATGCGTGGGCATCCCCGGTGAGGTATTCGATATCGGCCAGGTAGCCCAGGCGGGCCAGGGCAGCAGCTACCTTTTTCTCGGCGCCCGGGTTGAGGATCACCGCCGTAGGACCAAGGGGATCGCCCAGGAAACGCCCGGCGGGGGAATCGCGCAGGGCTTGCAGGATGCGGGGTTGATCAACCCGCAGGATGACCGCCGGTTGGATGCGTGCCTGGCCGCCTTGCTGGTCCCACTGGCGCAGGGCGTTGACCAGGCTGGGCGGCGGTGCTTCCGCAAATTTTTCCAGCAGAGTTTCCAGGTGGGTAATTTTGAGCCCCTGGCTGGCGGCCCCGCTCAGGGAGGCCGGGGTCAGTTGATAGGTGTAGGTCTCCTCGTTTTCGTCAGTCCACAGGCAAAACCGGGCGATCTGGTAGCGCGCCAGGCGAGGTGTGAGGGTGCTGGCGGTAAGTTTTCCATCCGAGAAAGCGTGTACGGGCTGTTCTTCCTCGGCCAGCTGTGTCACCGGCTGACCCAGCAGGAGCTGCTCTGCCCAGGCTGAGAAGCGAAAGGCCGTCACAGGCTGGCCTTTGGCCGGAGAGGCCAGGTCCATCAACCCGAGCCAGTGCAGCGGACCGGTGATCACGTAGCGCAGCAGGGCACCATCGACCCGGTCCCAGTGCTGGATGCCGTTCAGGGGGTCGTCGCTGAGGGCATCGCGGATCAGCCAGGTGTCAAAATCCCCTGCCGGGCGCTGAAAATCGGGTTGTCGAGCGTAAACGGCTTTGAAGAAGGACGGCAGATGCCACCAGGCCCCCGCTGGCACCTCGCTGAGGAAGGCCAGCACGCGCTCACGGGCGATGAGGGGGTCGTTGTACCAGGCGCCCTCGCAGATCAGCCCGGGCATTAGGCGCAATTCATTGAAAGCCGGGGAGGACCGCCAGCCGCGTACCAGCCAGGCCAGGGCTTCTGATCTGGGCATCTCGAGAAAAGGCCGGGCATCCTCGGGTACGGGCTGTTCCTCCGAGGTGATCAGTTTGACCGCCGCCAAGAGGGCATGTACCACCGGGAGCGGTGGCTGCCAGGTCTTGACCGCGGGTGAACGCTGGGGGTCGCCCAGGCGCAAGGCAGCTAATAGGGTGCAGGTATGATCGAGGATGCGATCGCTGGCAGGTTGAATGTGGGCGGATTCTCCGGGCGAAGCCGGCCGGCCGGGCGGCTGCGGCTCGTTAGGCCTGACCGGCGGCAATAGCGCCAGTAAATCATCAGGGATGTAGGCGCATTCCTGCAGCTCACCGCCGCGGCGGAGGAAATCCC
>JBLRWR010000043.1:0-12878 GCA_047921135.1 Candidatus Brevefilum sp. | reverse complement strand
GGCATTGTCCGTTCAGCCTTTGGCTTGCAAGGGCAGAAATGTTCGGCCTGCTCGCGGGTGTTTGTTGAAGCACAAGTGTATGATGCGCTTGTGGCGCGCGTGGTGGAATTGACCGGCAAACTGAAGGTTGGCGACCCCGCTGAACGGGATACCTATATGGGGCCGGTCATCAACCGGGCGTCTTACGAAGACTTCCAGACCTTTTGTGCGGAACTCAAGGCGGCCGGGAGAATTCTTGCCGGCGGCGAGGTGATCACCGAGGGCGAGATGAAAAAGGGCTATTTCTGCCAGCCGACCGTGGCGGTTGATGTACCCCTGGATCATCGCCTGTGGCAGCACGAAATGTTCTTACCGATCACCATGATCCACCCCGTGCAGGACCTGAAGGAAGCGATGACCCTGGCCAACAGCACCAAGTACGGTCTCACGGCAGGATTCTACGGTTCAGAAGAAGAAGTGGGCTGGTTCTTTGATCATATTGAAGCCGGCGTGGTGTACGCCAACCGTCCGCAAGGCGCAACCACAGGTGCCTGGCCCGGCTACCAACCCTTTGGCGGCTGGAAGGGCTCTGGCGCCAGTGGCAAGAACGCGGGCGGTTTCTACTATCTGCCGCTTTATCTGCATGAGCAAATCCAGAGCCAGGTTCGCCGGATCTGAGTGTTCAAAACCTTAAACCTGAGTGTCCAACCGGATGGCGTGTCCGTCTGCCATCCGGTTTTTAAAATGATGAGATGATCCGTTTTCTTGTTTCACGCCTGGCCCTCCTGCTGATGATCATTGGGATCATCGTTCTGGCCGTGGGTGTCGCGGCGCTCCAGTCTGATCTGCCAGCCCTGAATTTGCTTGCCATTGGGGCTGCGGGGACCGTTTTCGGCTTCCTGCTGTGGAACCGACTGAGAAAGCGCAGGCCGCGCAATTCCCGCTCTGTTTCATCTGGGAAGCGCGAGCGACGTGCCCAACAAGCAGCGGATGATCCCTGGAGGGATCGTTTCAATGAGTAAATTGCTACCATTGCAGGAAGCGATCAGCCGGCATGTTCACCCGGGCGACCTGGTGTATGCCAGCGGTTTCACCCACCTGATCCCCTTTGCCGCCGGGCATGAGATCATCCGCCAGGGCTTGCGGGATCTGACCCTGGCGCGGGCCACCCCTGACCTGATCTATGACCAGATGGTGGCGGCGGGGTGCGCCCGTAAGCTGATTTTCTCGTACATGGGCAACCCCGGCGTGGGCTCATTGCGCCGTCTGCGGGCGGCCATTGAATCCGGCCAGCTGGAATGGGAGGAATATTCCCATTTTGGGATGGTCAGCCGGCTGCGGGCGGGCGCCAGCGGCCTGCCCTTTATGCCCATGAAGTCAACCGGCGCGCAGGACCTGGCCGCGCAAAACCCTCACTACCGCCAGGTCAGTGATCCTTACACCGGCGAGCAGGTGGTGGTGGTGCCCCCGCTGACGCCCGATGTGGCCATCATCCACGTTCAGCGGGCAGATGCCCAGGGCAATGCGCAGGTGTGGGGCATCCTGGGCGAACAGCAACTGGCCGCCTTTGCCAGCCAGCGAGTGGTCCTGACAGTGGAAGAGGTGGTCGATGATGCGGTTATCCGGTCAGACCCCAACCGCACGATCATCCCCGGGTTGGTGGTGGATGCCGTCTGCCATGTGCCCTACTGCACCCATCCCTCCTATACCCAGGGGTATTATGACCGGGACAATGAATTTTATCTGGCCTGGGATGAGATCAGCAAAACCGAGGCAGGGGTGGCAGCCTACCTGGACGAGTGGGTGTATGGTGTGCCTGACCGGGCGGCCTACTGGGAAAAACTGGGCCCGGAGGTCCACCAGCGGCTGACCCCAGGCGAGCGCTTTTCGCACGCTGTCAATTATGGTGCGTATTAACCGTGAGGCGAAGATGATGGATGAATTGAACTACAATTCACAGGAATTGATGGTGGTGAATGCCGCCCGGCTGTTGAAGGATCATGACGTGGTCTTTGTCGGCGTGGGGATTCCCAACCTGGCCTGCAACCTGGCCATGCGCACCCATGCCCCCAACCTGCAGATGATCTATGAGGCTGGGGTGATCGGTGCACAGCCTGCCCGCCTGCCCCTTTCGATAGGCGACCCCACGCTTGTCACCGGCGCGACGGCGGTGTGCAGCATGTACGATATCTTCTCGCTGTATTTGCAGCGCGGCAACGTGGATGTGGGCTTTTTGGGCGGCGCGCAGATTGACCAGTTCGGGAATATCAATGCCACAGTGATCGGTGATTACGAGCATCCCAAGGTGCGCCTGCCGGGTTCGGGCGGGGCGATGGAAATCGCAGCCTGGGCAAACCGCTGTTATATCATCACGCCGCACCAGAAACGGCGCTTCCCGGCCAGGGTGGATTTCCATACTTCGGTGGGCTTCCTGACAGGCGGTGATGCCCGCGCCAAAACCGGCGTGCGCGGCGGCGGGCCCCAGGCTGTGGTCACCAATTTGGGCATTCTCAAGCCAAATCAAAACGGCGAGCTGGTCCTGGCGTCCATGCACCCGGGCGTGACTTATGAGGTAGTCTGCGAGAATACGGGTTGGCCGCTCAAGCAGACTGCGGATTGCGGTGTCACCGCACCGCCCACGGAGATCGAATTGCAGATCTTGAGGGAAAAGCTCGATCCAAACCGCATTTACATCTGACCGGTGATGTTGGGGTAGAATACAAAAAAAAGAACCGGAAGGAACCATGAAAAAAACCATAAATGTCCTGGCTGCCCTGACTTTACCCGAGGGGGGCGAAAAGCGCATCAGGGAAGTATCCGATCAGATCAAACTAACCGTTGCCCCGGTTAAAAAGGCTGGGGATATCTCATCCGCAACCTGGAAGGATGTAGATGTGCTGTATACCTGGCATATCCTCCCCGAACCTGGGCAGGCGCCAAACCTGAAATGGGTGCAGTTCAACAGCGCGGGCGTTGATTCACGCCTGACCCATCCCATCTTTGAACAGCAAGCCTTGCGCGTCACCACGATGAGCGGCATCATAACGGGGCAGATTGCTGAATATGTCCTGATGGCCATCCTGGCTTTTGGGCAGAAGCTGCCCAATCTGCTGCGGAACCAACAGGCGCATCACTGGCCAGAGTCAAGCGAAAAGCTGCGGGAATTCATGCCGATTGAGCTGCGGCACAGCACGGTTGGCATTGTGGGGTATGGCAGCATTGGCAGGCAGGTTGCGCGCCTGTTGAGGCCCTTTGGTGCCACGATTTTAGCGGCGAAAAAGGATGTTATGCATCCCGAAGATGACGGGTATACCAAAGAGGGCATGGGTGACCCCCACGGTGAATTTTTCCACCGCCTTTACCCGATCGAAGCCCTGCACAGCCTGTTGAAGGAGAGCGATTTTGTGGTGATGGCCTTGCCCCTCACCGATGAGACCCGCCACATCCTTAACGAGCAGGCTTTTGAAGTGATGAAGGACACGGCTTATGTGATTAACGTAGGGCGGGGTGGCCTGATTGATGAACAGGCCTTGATCCAGGCGATAAAATCCCAGCAAATTGCCGGGGCAGCCCTGGATGTGTTTGAAACAGAGCCCCTGGCAACGGAAAGCCCCTTGTGGGACCTGGAAAATGTGATCATCAGCCCGCATGTGTCTGGCATCAGCCCACATCTGCCGGAAGAGACGCTGGACCTGTTTATCGAAAACCTCAATCGTTACCTGGCGGATTTGCCGCTTTACAACCTGGTCGATATTGAAGAGGGCTATTAAGCATTGATTGCACAAATGTTCCAATTTGAACCCTGCATGGTAGAATCAGCCCATGGATTTATTTGATCACGCCATGCAGGAACGTTTGTCGCACGAGGCGCCGCTGGCAGACCGCATGCGCCCGCAAACGCTGGATGAGATCGTCGGGCAGGATCACATCATTGGCGAGGGGCGCTTATTGCGGCGGGCGATCCAGGCGGATCGGTTATTTTCCTCCATCATTCTTTATGGCCCGCCAGGCACGGGTAAGACCACCCTGGCGCGGGTTATTTCCAACCTCACCAAAGCCCATTTTGAGAGCCTTTCAGCCGTTTTAGCCGGTGTGGGTGATCTGCGCCGGGTGATCGCTGAAGCGATCGAGCGGCGTAAGCTTTACCAGCGGCGCACGATCCTCTTTGTGGATGAAGTTCACCGCTGGAATAAATCCCAGCAGGATGCGCTCCTGCCGCACGTGGAAACCGGCCTGCTGACCCTGATCGGCGCCACCACCCAGAACCCCTATTTTGATGTGATTAAAGCGCTGGTCTCGCGTTCACGCATCTTTGAGATCAAATCATTGGATGAAGACCATATCCGGCAGATTTTGCTAAACGCCCTGGCGAACCCGGAACGCGGCTATGGCAAACTTCAGGTTGACCTCCCCGAAGACGCCCTGGCCCACCTGGCACGAATGTCCGGCGGGGATGCACGCAATGCCCTCAATGCCCTTGAGCTGGCGGTCGAAACCACGCCCCCCGGGGTGGATGGCGCCATCACCATCAGCCTCGAGGTGGCCCAGGAATCCATTCAAAAGCGGGCGGTGCTGTATGATAAGGGCGATGATGCCCATTATGATACGATTTCTGCGTTTATCAAGTCGGTGCGCGGGTCAGATCCGGACGCAGCCCTGTATTGGCTGGCAAAAATGCTGTATGCCGGGGAGGATCCCCGCTTTATCCTGCGGCGACTCATTATCCTGGCCGGCGAAGACATCGGCCTGGCCGACCCCATGGGCTTGGTGGTTGCCAATGCCGCTGCGCAGGCCTATGAGTACATCGGACTGCCCGAAGGAATCTTCCCGATCACTGAAGCGACGCTCTACCTGGCCACAGCCCCGAAATCCAATTCCGCGTTTGCCTACCACAGGGCCCTGCGTGAGATCGAAGAAAACGGAGCCGGTCCGGTGCCCATTCATCTGATGGATGCCAGCCGCGACGCCAAGGGGTTTGGCCACGGGCAGGGCTACGAATACCCGCACAGCCACGACGGCCACTGGACGCCGCAGCAATACTTGCCGGACAATGTGCTGGGGAGTGTCTTTTACCACCCCTCTGACCAGGGCTTTGAGGCCCAGGCGGCTGAACGGCTGCACCGCTGGCGGGAGGCACAGGCAAAAGCGCTGGCGGATCTACACAAAGAAACAGACGAAGGTTGATATGGCGATATTCTTACTGGTACGGCACGGACAAAATGATATGGTGGGCAAAAAACTGGCTGGCAGGCTGCCGGGGGTGCACCTGAACGAACAGGGACAAGCCCAGGCCAGGCGGTTGGCCGCAGAGCTGGCGGAGATGCCCATCAAAGCGGTCATCGCCAGCCCACTTGAGCGGGCCCAGGAGACGGCTGTTCCGATCGCCCGTGTGCATGGTCTGCCGGTGGCGACCAATGAGGGTCTGCTGGAAATTGATTACGGCCAATGGCAGGGGAAATCGATCAAACAGCTCAGGCGAACCAAATTGTGGAAGGCCGTCCAGGAGTCGCCTGATGGTTTTCGCTTTCCTGAAGGCGAATCCTTCCATGAAGCCCAGTCACGGGTTGCCCAGGCGCTGGAAGCGCTCAGCCAGGCCTATGCGGCCAAAGATCTGGTTGTGTGCGTGAGCCACTGCGATGTGATCCGGCTGGTTGTGGCCTACTTCTTACGCATGCCGCTGAATGCCTTTCAGCGCTTACATATCGATACCGCTTCAGTGACCGCGCTCCATTTGGCGGAGGGTCAGGCAGCCTTCGGGCCCATTAACGCCACGACAGGGTTTACAGCTTATCGGCAATGACGAATATTGATGGTTAGGGGGAAGGGCAACCTATCTTGCACAGGAAGATTATAATAAAGCACACTTCACCAGACAATAGGAGGTTTGGACGATGGATCAATATCGAGTTGACCCCAATACCAAGATCGACTTAAACCACTTTGAAAGCTATTACACCGGTGAGATCAGTAAAAAGGAAGGCCGGGCACAGCTGAAGGACTATCGCCAGGAGTTGATGGACCTGCAAGAGCTGCTTTATGCTGAAAACAAACGCCAGGTTCTGATCGTCTTGCAGGGCATCGATACCTCTGGCAAGGACGGAACGATCCGGAATGTGTTTGGCGATGTTAATCCCCAGGGCACCCATGTGGTCAATTTCAAAGTGCCCACCCGCCATGAATTGGCCCATGACTACCTCTGGCGGGTACATCAGCACACACCCGCCAAGGGTGATATTGTGATTTTTAACCGTTCGCACTATGAGGATGTGCTGGTGGTGCGGGTGCACAACCTGGTGCCTGAGGACGTTTGGGAAAAACGCTATCATCACATCAATGAATTTGAGCGCTTATTGGTTGATGAAGGGGCGACTATCCTGAAATTCTTCCTGCACATCAGCCAGCAGCGCCAGGCTGAGCGTCTTTTGGCCCGTTTGGATCGGCCCAATAAGCGCTGGAAGTTTAACCCGGCTGACCTGGATGAGCGCCAGCATTGGGACGCTTACCAGGGGGCTTTTGAAGCCATGCTCAACAAGACCAGCACACCCTGGGCACCCTGGTATGTGATCCCCAGCGATCGCAAGTGGTATCGAAATTTATCCGTCGCATCGGTGATCGTCGAGACGGTCAAGGGCCTGGATATGCAGTTCCCCAAGGAAGTTCCGGAGATTGACTCGTTCCGAGAAACGCTCCAGGCGATGATTGGGGATGACGCCGCATGACCCAGGCGATACCTGATGACCCCTTGCGGTTTGTTCTGGCAGGTTGTTTAAACCGTGATACGATCCTGCCCATTTCGGGCCCACCGCAGATCGATGTGTTAGGCGGAAATTTAGCCTATGCCGCTGTTGGCCTTAATCTCTGGGGCGGAAAAGCTGGTTTGCTGGCACGGGTCGGCCCGGATTATCCCCTGGAATGGATGGCGGACTTTAACCCCCGGGGCTTCGATACGACAGGCGTCAAAGTCATCAAAGGTGACCTGGATGCCCGGCGTTTTTTTGCGCATGAAGATGCGATCACAGTCCATGAGCAAAACCCAATCCAGCAATTCGCAGACCGAGGCCTGCCCTTTCCCCGTAATTTGCTGGGATATCAGGCACCCAACCCATTCCCCAGCAGCCGTTCAACACCATTACCCGTATCGATCCAGATCTCAGACGTACCTGCACACTATTTAGGGGCCAGCGCTGTCCATATTTGCCCGATTGATTATCTTTCTCACATTGTCTTGCCTTCCATTTTCCGCCAGCACCAGGCTTCAACCATCACCCTGGCATCTTACCCGGGGTATATGGACCCAGCCTTTTGGGAAGAGCTGCCCGTCTTGCTGTCGGAACTGACCGCCTTTATCACCCCTGAGGCGGAAGTGCGCAATTTATTCCTGGGCCGCCAGCTGGATTTATGGGAGATGGCGGCCGCTCTGGCGGGTTTTGGGCCGGAATATATTCTTATCCAGACGGACATGCTCGGTTATTACCTGTTTGACCGGGGCAATGGCAATCGGTGGGTGATCCCGCAATATACCTCCAAGGTGGTTGATCCCACCGGAGCCAGGGATGCCTTCGCTGGCGGATTTCTGGCGGGTTACCGGCAGCACTACGACCCGGTAGAAGCCGCTGTGATGGGCAGCATTGCAGCGTCCGTGGTGGTGGAAGGCAGCGGCGTTTTTTATGGGCTGGAGGCAATCCCAGAGCTAATTGAAGCGCGCCGGACGGCCTTGCGCCAGGTGGTCAGGCAAATATAAGCGCAAAAAAATGGGGGCAAGATGGCTAAAGCTAAGGTTGGCGATAAAAGAATCTTCTCAGCCGGGTTTTCAGGGCTAAACCGAGCACCTGCCAGCCGGCTGCGTTGGTTTGGCCTTCGTTGATGATGTGGTTGCTGAATTTATCCAGATGATATTGGTTGACGATTTCCAGGGCAGGTTGGTAAGCCTGCGGGATCAGTTGGGTCAGCGTGAGGGCACGCTCAGCAGGTGTGTGGGCTGGGTCTAAGGGCTGCCCCAGGAGCCTGATCGAGCGGCAGAGTCGCCGGTAAGCTCGCTGAGCAGTGGACATGCTCGCCAGATAGCTCCAGCGGGCAAGCCAACCTGGAACGTTTTTACCCCGTTTGATCAGTGCGCGTTCTAAGAGCACAGGCAGGGGGTCGATATTGATTTTAAATAATTCCGGCCGCTGCAGGATGAAAATGCCCAAAACCATAACCAGCAAAAAGGTGATCAATAAAAACCAGGCGATGGTGGCACCCTCCACGCGGGGCGAGAGGGCTTCAAATTGTTCCGGGTCATCCCAGGGTGCTTCATCTATCCCATCCAGGGGGTCATCAAAGAGGTCATCCATGAGGGGCGTTTCGCCGCGGTCCGGGGGCAGAATATCGTCCTCGGTACGGTCAACACCCGCGGGAAGAATAAAAGCCGGTTGTGAGACGGTGGGTTCAAAGGGCACCCAGCCATAATCCATAAAATACACCTCAGGCCAGGCGTGGCTGTCCAGTTTGCGCACGGTATAAGTTTGCGTTTGTGGGTCGTATTCGCCCTGGGCGTATCCGACCACAAAGCGGGCTGGGATGCCCAGCGAGCGCAGCATCAGCACCTGGGCTGTGGCGTAGTAGTTGCAGAACCCGATTTGCTCATCGAACAGGAACCACTCCATGGGGTCCGCGCCTTGCGGGATGGGCGGGATTGTACGGGCGTATTCGATATTGATGCGCAGATAGCGGGTGATCTCAGCGGCCATGTCGTAGGGATGATCCTGCAGGCTGACGATCTCTTCTGCTAAGGCTGTCACCCGGGGCGAGAAATCCTCCGGCAGCTGCAGATAGCGCGCCAGCCAATCGGTGTAATCCGTCTCTGTGCGGCGTAATTGGCTGGCCGTGGGCACGCTGACCAGGCTTTCCACCTGGTAGGTTTCGCCCATGAACAGCTCTGGTGTTGCGATCAAGGCTACCAGGTCTTCTTCGGTCGGGGACAGTCGTTGCGTTGTGGCTTCCACCGGCCGCTCGATCCATGTGGGCAGGCCGGTCACATACAGGTTGTTCAGGCGGCCCACCTGTGAGGTAAAGGTATAGGTGGCTGACTGCCCGCCCTCCCATTCGGGATATTGAATCTCGAAGTCCTCGGGGTAACGCAGGCTGGTGACCAGGCCGGGGGCGGTGGACCATACGCCATCCTCATACAGGTCATAGCTGCGGGTGTACCAATAGTTGCGGTAAGCCGTCGGTGGCGGTTCACCCACTTCCACGGTGAACACGACTTCCTCACTATCAGGTGTGCCAAATCCCAGGCCCAGGGTGTCGTCAAAGAAAGTGATCAGGGAGGTGTCTGTAGCGGATTCAAGCACCAGGATATCGGCAAACCGGTCTCTGAACCGGTCCCAGGGTTCGGTGATGTTGCTCCACCACTGGGCATAGCGGGATCGCTGTTGTGGTGTGATGGGGATGATCCAGCCCAGGACCACCAGGACCAACGCTAGGATGATCAGGGCCCGGGTGAGGTCAGTTTGGGTTTCAGGGGTGATGTGCAACCCCTCCTGGTGCCATTTTTTCTCGTGGTCAAGGAAGTTCATTCGCCCGATGATGATCAGGGTAAAGAAGATAAAGGTCATCAAAAAGCGTGTGTTACGCGCCAGGTCCTGGTCGTAGTGGCTGATCACCAGCAGGGTGATGCCCAGGGGGATCAGCACTGGCCAGGCTGCTCCCTTGCGGACGAGGATGAAGGTTGCCGTGTATGCCATGATCCACAGCAAGACGGCCATGATCACCAGGAACAGGATGGGGTCGGTGACGGCCTGATTGGCGCTAAACTGCTCGATGGCAATCCGCAACCGCCATGCCAGGTGCTGCAAGATGCGTTCGCGCCAGGTGATATCCAGGTTGACGGTGGTCCCAAACAGCCATCCCATACTGAAGAGGCCATACACGGCCGAAAAGAGGGCGGCCACCAGGGGTGGAAAACGGCTGTAGCCCAGGGCCAGGCCGGCAAGACCGGCAATAAAGGTCAGGAACACCAGGATATACAGGTCGCTGGTCCATTCAGTGACCCACAGACGGCCGACGACAACGGTGATGACCGCCATGGCGAACATGGCGATCCACACGTCCCACCAGCGCTCAACTGTGACTTTTTTGACCTTGATCATCTTATCTGAAGTGTATTCAACTTGGGGGCATTCGTCAATCAGGTGGCTGAAGGTGTCGTATCAATTCGCCTGTACGTGGTGTTTAAACTGCAAAGAGACGGTTTTTAGCAAAACGATTCGATTTGTTTGCAGTTTAAGCAGGAATTGGGTTCTGTAGCATCAAAATCTATGTGGAGGGGCACAGCGCGCTGTGCCCCTCCTGATGTTTACAGACGTTTGACAAAGCGGCCAATTTTTTCGAGGGCAGCTTCGATTAAATTGTAATTGGTGGCATAGGAGCAGCGGACAAAGCCGGCTCCTGCATCGCCAAAGGATGAACCGGGCACGACGGCGACCTCTTCTTCCATCAGCAGCCGTTCAGCAAAGGTCTCGTCATCCATGCCAGTATTTTGAATGTTGGGGAACACATAAAACGCGCCATGCGGCTCGAAGGTGGGCAGTCCCAGTTCGTTCATGCCCGTATGGATCAGTTTCCTGCGCCGATCGTATTCTGCCAGCATATCCTGCACATAGGGTTCACCGATCCGGAGGGCTTCCAGGGCGGCATATTGTGAGATGGTTGGTGCAGACATGACCGAATACTGGTGGATGCGCACCAGCCCTTTGATCAGATCTGCCGGGCCGGCGGCATATCCGATGCGCCAGCCGGTCATGGCATAGGCTTTGGAAAACCCGCCCAAGAGCAGCGAGCGCTCCTGCATGCCAGGCAAGGTCGGAAAACAGACATGCTCAAAATTGTAGACCAGGCGGTCATAAATCTCATCTGAGACGACCACCAAATCATGCTGTTGTGCCAGGTTCGCGATCGCCTGCAGGTTTTCACGGCTGACCACTGCACCGGTGGGATTGTTGGGATAGCCCAGGAGGATGGCCTTGGTTTTGGGCGTGATAGCCCTGGCGATCACTTCCGGGTTGGGCTGGAAGTGGTCTTCCATGGTGGTCGGCACCTCAACCGGTACGCCGCCGGCCAGGGCGACTTCAGCCTGGTAGGAAACAAAACACGGTGTGGGGATGATGACCTCATCGCCCGGGTTTAGCAGGGCAGAAAACGACAGGTAGAGGGCTTCTGAGACACCTACGGTGACGATGATCTCGCTGAGCGGGTCGTACTGCACACCGTATAGGCGCTCAAGATTGTGTGCTATGGCTTGCCGCAGCGCCAGGATGCCCGAGTTGGAGGTGTAATGGGTCTCGCCCTGTGCCAGAGAGCGGATGCCGGCATCAATGATCGGCTGGGGGGTGGTGAAGTCCGGTTCGCCGATCCCCAGGGAGATGACATTTTCCATGGTGGCCGCGATGTCGAAAAATTTTCGGATGCCCGAGGGCTTCAGTGTGGTGACCGTCTTGGATAAATAGCTTTTTGGCATTAAGTCTCCTTATGTTCGTGGTAATTTGGGTGGTTTTGCATCAACGGCAGTCCCTGTGGGTTGAATCTGCCATTGGTCCTCCTCCGTCAGGTAAAACAGGTTAAACAGGGCATCATCAGGGGTGCAGCGCACCAGAAAGCCAATGCCGTGGGGTTCTCGCCGCCGCGCCAATACGGACTGGACGGTATAGCGTTGGCCTTCCCATACCAGGGCACGCGGTGTCTCCGGGTGACTGCTGCCGGAGTAACATTCAACAGTCGGGCTCATCCCTGTGCCTGGCAGTCATCGCCCAGGTTGAACCGGCCGGAAAGGCCGCTGATTTTGACCTGGTGGCCGATCAGCGAGGTTTTCAACCTGCAATCGGTGACAGTTGTGTGCGCGCCAATGATGGAATCGGTGATGATGCTGTTCTCAACCACGGCGCCTTCACCCAACGAGACGTGCGGCCCAAGGGTGGATTGATGGACCTGGGCGGTGGGGTGCACGTTGACAGGCGGGATGATCACGCTGTCGCCATGCTCAGCCCACGCCGCGCTGTTCTCACGGCCGTGATCCATCAGGAAGCGATTGGTCTCGATGATTGCGTCAGTGGTGCCGGCATCCAGCCAGGTTTCGATGGTTTGCGTACGCATCCTGAGGCCGCGCTGCAGCATGATGTTGATGGCATCTGCCAGGTAGTATTCGCCCTTGAGCGAAATATCCTGTGCTTTTTGTTCTTTGATGGCCGAGAGCAGATCCTCAGCTTCTTTGAAGTAATAGCAGCCCACCACCACCAGGTTATTGCTGATATCTTCAGGTTTTTCAACCAGTTTGGTGACCCAGCCCGTTTCATTGACTTCTGCCACGCCAAAGCGGCGCGGGTCGGGTACCGGTTTGACCCACGCGACGGCATCTGCAGTTTCATCGGCCAGGAAGGAGAAGTCGCTTTCGATGAGCGTGTCGGAGAAGGCCATCAGCATCGGCCCGTGCAGAAATTCGCGCGCCTGCCAGAAGGCATCGGATTGGCCGATCATCTCCGGCTGGACGGGGTAGTGTACTTGCAGGTGGGGGTAATGCTGGGCGGTGTAGGCCTCGATTTGTTCGCCCATCATCGGGCCGAGGATGAAGACATATTCTGCCTGTTCATGATCTGGCACGGTGTTGAACATCTCCAGCAGGTAATCGAGGACGGTCTTCCCGGCCAGGGAGACGAGGGGTTTGGGCTTGCTCCAGGTGAGGGGGCGCAAGCGGGTGCCATAGCCGGCCATAGGGATCACAATTTTTAAGGTTTGGGTCATATGTTTTCCTCCTGACCGGGCAGGTTATGGTCAGTTAAAAGCCGTACAAAAGTCATTATCGGTATTTCTATCTGCCCATCAATCTCTTTTGGTTTTTATCACCTGGTCAACCGTTATTCTTACTT
>JBLRWR010000042.1:0-12936 GCA_047921135.1 Candidatus Brevefilum sp. | reverse complement strand
GCGTTGGGCCGCCTGATAGATCCACAAAATGGGTATACCCGCAACCAAGAGGTTGATCGGGCCAAGTAAAACCATCGACGCAATCTCTTGACGGGCGACCAGCCAACCCAGCAAAACCACAAGCGGCCAGGCCAGGATCACCCACCGGGACAGTTTCGCCAGGGCAGGTGTTTTTAAATCCAGCCAGCTCGGAAACGGCCTTCCCCGCAGCTGATTGAGGCTGGAGACCAGCAGCGGGACGAGCAAGACACCGCCCAAAATCGAGGACCAAAATAACAAACCGATCGGCAGACCTTCAGCGATGCCTGAGGTGGGGTCCAAAATTGAAATCAGCCAAAAAACGCCCAATATAAAAGCCTGGGCAGCAAAAAATATGCTGCCCAAAGCACTGATCACCAGCGTCAGGATCACCGGCCAATTTTTCTTCGGCGGTTGTGTCTCCACCATGCCTAAAAGTCCCTTAGTCTCTAATTTTCGATGATCTCAATCCCATAGATAATCGTGGCATCTTCAAACCCGGCAGCGGTTTGGGGGTCACGGATGGCGATTTCATCCAGGACGGCCAGCGTCTCGTCGGTCACCTGGCCAAAGATTGTAAAGCCGCCATCCAGGTTCGTGGCTGGCGCCAGGGTGATAAAAAACTGGCTCCCATTTGTATCCGCACCAGCATTGGCCATCGCAAAAAGGCCCTTGCGGTCAAAAGAAAGGTCGTTGTCCGTTTCGTTGGCAAAGGTGTAACCAGGCCCAATGAAACCCTCACCTGATGGATCACCAGCCTGGGCAACAAAGCCCGGGATTACCCGATGGAAATAGACCCCATCATACCAGCCATTTTGGGCCAGAAAAATAAAAGAGTTGACGGCCAGGGGTGCAATGTCGGCAAACAGCTTGATTTCAATCTCACCAGCACTGGTATCCAGCCTGGCCAGGTAAGACCCTTCCGGATCGATGACCCATTCAGGACATGTCTCGAAGCCGCCATATGCGTGTATGCCAATCAGGCCAAACAAGTTGGGTTTACCATCACGATAGATGCGGTCGTTGACTACAACGGTAGGCGTATAGTTCAGCCCTGCAGCAAACCGTTCTTCGGTTAACGTTTCCAGATCAGCCCGGTTGGCCGGATCACGCAGGGCGTCTTCAAATTGCCCCACATCCAGGTCAAGCTCCGCTGCCACTTCTACGATCCAATCTAAAAATTCCATTTCCGGCATATTCGCCCAATATCCTTGTGATTGGAACAATAAATCATGCATTTCCCAAAATTTGCCCTGGGCGCCGGCTGCATCAGCGGCCAGCGCGGAGGCCACGGCTTTATCGTGAATTGAAGTCAGGGGCAAATGCCTGTAAACAACATGGACAGAATCAGGATAGCTCGTATACAAGAAATGGGTTAATTGTGCAAAATTCACACAGGCCGGGCATTGAAAATCGGCATATTCGATGATCGTAATGGGTGCGTCGGGGTTACCCCGCACCCAGTCATCCTCGCTCACCGGCGGCAGCTGATCAACAACACCCTGGTAATAATCCGTTTCGGGGGTGGTGGAATAGTCAAATGCGGTTGCACAGGGCATGCGCTCAACCCCATCGTCTGGCTTTGGCGCAACCTCATCCTGTGTGAGTTTTTCAACTGCTTCATCCACAACTTCTGGCGTATCAACCGGCTCTGCGGCCCGCGGCGCACAAGCCGAAATCAGCAATGCACCCAACAACAATAAAAACAATATTTTCTTCAGCATCTCAAGCCTCTCCTAAATTGATGTGTTACCTGTAATCCACCAGGAACCAGCTCAACAGGCAAAAAGCGTTTAACGGCTTTTCAACCGGTCCAAAATGGCCTGGCGTAAAGCTTCCTGGACTTGCTGTTTCTCTTCGGTAGCGTCAATAATCATCCACCGCACAGGTTCTGCCTCGGCCAGGGCAAAATAACCCTGACGCACCCGCTCGTGGAAGGCCAGGTCGTAGGCGTCCAGCCGGTTCCACTCTGAGCTGTTGGCACGCTTGCGGGTCATCCCCAACTCCACGGGCACATCGACCAGTAAGGTCAGATCGGGCTTCAACCCGCCGGTGGAAAAATCCAGCAGTGTCTGCAAAGTTTTCAGGTCAGTCCGATGGCCAAACCCCTGGTAAGCCAGGGTGGAATCACCGTAGCGGTCACACAAAACCACTTTACCCGCTGCCAGGGCGGGGCGGATCAATTCCTCAACATGCTGGGCGCGAGCGGCCAAGAAGAGCAGGATCTCCGTGCGGGGGATGATCGACACATTCTGCAGGTTCATCAGAACCTCGCGAATCTGGTCTCCGACCGCCGTGCCGCCCGGTTCCCGGGTGACCACAATATCATACCCGGCCCCGCGCAAAAATTCTGCCAGCGCGGGGAGCTGGGATGTCTTTCCGCTGCCTTCAGGCCCTTCCAGGGTAATAAACATGGTTATTCTCGAAAAATCCTCACATGCCGGTTGGGTTCTTTGCCATAAGAATGAGAGACCAAATCAGCCTGGCGAGCCATCTCATGCTGCAGGCGCCGCACCGTCGACGAAGCAGGGGCCAAATCAATCCAGCGTTCGCCGTTCAGCACGGCCTGGATGGCCACCTGGGTTTGGTCCACCACAGCGCGTTCCTGGTTGGATGGGCCTTCGCTGCTGGCCAGGTTGAACAAATCCACCAGGAATTGCTCCATCTGCTGGCTGGTATTGGAGCGCAAAACAAAGATCGGCATGCCGCGCTGCTCGGCTTCCACAATGGGCTGCTGCCGCTCGCGGTAGTATTTGCGCAGCGTCAGCAAGGTATCAGCCTCCGAAAGATCGCGCACAATTTTAGCCGGCACCTTAAGCTGCTTGGCTGCTTGCAGCAAGCGATTGCGCGCCACCCCAAAAGGATACACCTTTACGGTTTTGAGCGCCTGGCGGTCTTCATCAACCATCTCCAGTGCTCCTTCAATGCTCGTCATCACAGGTGCGGCTGCACCATTGCGCTGACCAGCCGGTGAGCGGCTAAAAGGTGCTTTATCGCGATTACTTGCCCTGCCCAAGGCCTGGGCAGCGGTGCTGACTTTAGGCGGGGCGGGCTTTTGGACGTGGATCTGGTTGTCCTCGTCTCGATAGCGAATTTCGGGCGGCAGCGGGTAGCCCCGCAAGAGCGCGTCCACCGCAGCAGAGACATCACTCTGCACGGCAATCCGGTTGCGGTCTTGAATCTCAACCAGCACATCAAAGGTGGGCGGAGCCCGGCGTTCGAGCACGGTCTTTTGTGTGCCGCGCCGCCGC
The DNA here is from genome assembly GCA_047921135.1 of Candidatus Brevefilum sp. Taxonomy (GTDB): domain Bacteria; phylum Chloroflexota; class Anaerolineae; order Anaerolineales; family Anaerolineaceae; genus Brevifilum. The sequence goes on along the minus strand of JBLRWR010000042.1, from coordinate 9,667 downwards.
GCTTCCTCGTCCGAAAGGGTGACCGATTCAATCCCGCCGACCAGGTCAGACAGGGTCGGGTTGAGCAGCAGGTTTTCCAGGGTATTACCGTGGGCGGTGCCGATCAGCTGGACGCCGCGTTCAGCGATGGTGCGCGCGGCCATGGCTTCCAGTTCCCGGCCAATCTCGTCGATCACGATCACCTCGGGGTTGTGGTTTTCCACAGCCTCGATCATCACCTCGTGCTGCAGGGAGGGTTTGGCCACTTGCATGCGCCGGGCCCCGCCAACAGCCGGGTGGGGCACATCGCCATCACCGCCAATTTCGTTGCTGGTATCCACGATGATCACCCGGGCCGATTCAGCCAGGATGCGGGCTGCCTCGCGCAAAATCGTCGTTTTGCCAACCCCTGGGCGCCCCAAAATGAGAATGCTGGCACCCGATTCGATCAAGTCCTGGATGATGTCGCTGGTGCCATATACCGCGCGGCCAATGCGGAGTGTCAACCCCACCACGGCTCCGCGCCGATTGCGGATCGCTGAGATGCGGTGCAGCGTCCGCTCGATGCCGGCGCGGTTATCTGCATCGAACTCGCTGATCGCCTCCGTGACGCCATTAATGTCTTCATCAGTGATTTCCTGGTCGCTTAGCACAGCCTCGCGATGGACAAAGCGGGCTTTGGGCCGCCGTCCCAAATCCATCACCACTTCTAATAGATTGTCGCTGTCATCCAGCTCTTTTAAGTTCTCACAAATGTGCACTGGCAGGATATCAAGCAACAAATCCAGGTCATCTGTAATTCTTTCGTGTTTTTGCATATTCCTTTAAGTTTTCTTTCCGTTTTTATTGTGCCAGCCTGAAAATAAATTCCCTGGCACACGGGTTAATTCTATCCTATATTAATTAATATTGTCTTTGACGCTCTACCCAATACCCGCTTATCAATCCTGGTAATTTTTGATCGGCGCAATGGGGAGCGTTGGCTCCCGACTACCATTCTCAACCGCAGCAAAGGAAAACTCAGCCCTAATTCGCTGCCTGCGTGCCAGGTAACGCACTAGCAGCGCCTGTTCTGGCATTGCCTCAACGGATAGATCAAGCAACGCCTGTTCCACCCAGGGCTGGTATGACCGGGCGGTCACATAAACTGGACGCCCATTCCGGTCTGGCAAGGATTCCAACATACACGCCAGCAGCTCGGTCATATCAGCTTTGGTTTGCGGGTGAATGATCGGCAAAACCCACACCCCAACCGGGCCGTAGACCAGGTCTGCATAGGCTTGCAGGTGTTTTTTTTCGTCGTAACACACCAGGCCCAGCATTTCCTGGCGGGTGAGGGGTTCCACGGGCTGCACCAGGGGTGGTACCAGGGTGTGGTAAAGGCAGCGCATGGCCGAGATATCCGCGCTTGACCAGGTCCGCCAGTTCAACTGGTGGTTGGCTGTGCTTTGCCCGGGCATTGTACACTTAAACACTGTTTGCTTGGCTAAGACGGAAAAACCCACCTGCCGAAGTTGCGCAAAATGGGGTGAGTCAGTTGAAACATCCGCGACCACCTGTTTTGCCCCCCATTCACCCGCTTTTTGAATCAACCCCTCCAATAAGCCCACCAGGTGCCCCGGATCAATGCCTTCAGGTTGCAGCACGTAATTGATGTGGGCGCTGGTCATCCTTGGCGTTTGGTAGATCTGGGCCATGCACTTCCCGGCCTCCCCAGGCGGTTCGCACACAACAGTATACAGGCGATCGGTCGGGTGGATGCCAAACAGTAAATGGGTTAATGAAAGCGGGTTACCCCGGGTGAGGTAGAGGACGTTATCCAGGCAGCTGAGTTCTCGGCGATGACGAAAAAGGTAGTACCAGTCGTGCCAGAGGATGGAGCGCACGGTCACGTCCTTGCCAAAGCCAGGAAAAATTGGTGAAAACGGGTATCTGAGGTCAATTCAGGATGAAAGGATGTGGCTAAAAATTTGCCTTGCTGAGCGGCGACAATGCGGCCATCGGGCAAAGTTAGCAACACTTGCGCATCCCCGCGCACCTCACGGATAATCGGCGCCCGGATGAATACCGCGTGGTAGGGATTTTCCAGGCCGTCATCAAAGAAAGGCACTACCAGGTCGGTGGCGAAACTATCTACCTGGCGCCCAAACGCATTGCGCTCAACCTGAATGTCCATCAGGTGCAGCAAGGGCTGGTCACGGTGCGCATCCTTGGAGAGGAAGATCGCGCCCGCGCAGGTGCCCCATATGGCGTGCTCACGGCCAAATTCCCGGATGGGCTCTACCAGGCCATAGGCCACCGCCAGCTTACCAATCGTGGTCGATTCACCGCCTGGGATGATCAAGCCCGCCAGACCTGAAAGGTGTTCTGGCAGCCTGACCAGGCGCGGTTTAACGCCTAAAGCGTCCAGTATCTGGACATGTTCATGAAAATCGCCCTGCAGGGCAAGGACGCCAATGTTCATCTTGACATCATCTGGGTGCAAATTACCAGCCGCGGGTTGAAATCAGTTCAGGTTCAGGGATGTCCGTCACCTGGCGTCCCACCATGGGTTCGCCCAGGTTACGGCTCACTTCTGCCAGGATCTGGGGGTTATCATAGTGCGTGGTGGCTTTAACAATCGCCTCAGCGCGTTTGGCAGGATCACCGGACTTAAAAATGCCCGAGCCCACAAACACACCGTCCACACCCAGTTGCATCATCAAAGCAGCATCGGCAGGGGTGGCAATTCCGCCGGCAGCAAAGTTGACCACGGGCAGTCGGCCCAGGTCACGGGTTTCCCTGACCAGCTCAAAGGGTGCACCGATTTCCTTGGCAAAGGACATCAGTTCCGCTTCCGGCATGTTTTGCAAGCGTCCAATCTCGCCCAAAACGCTGCGTGCATGGCGCACAGCCTCAACCACATCACCTGTTCCGGCTTCGCCCTTGGTGCGCATCATCGCGGCGCCCTCGCCAATCCGGCGCAGGGCTTCACCCAGGTTGCGGCAACCACATACAAAAGGAACCTTGAAGGTGTGTTTAAAGATATGATGCGCCTCATCAGCGGGGGTTAACACCTCTGATTCGTCGATGTAATCCACACCCAGGGACTCTAAAATTTGCGCTTCAACAAAATGGCCGATGCGGCACTTGGCCATCACCGGGATAGACACGGCATCCATAATCTGGATGATCAATTCAGGGTCGCTCATCCGGGCAACGCCGCCCTGGGCACGGATATCCGCCGGGACGCGCTCCAGCGCCATCACCGCGACCGCACCCGCATCTTCTGCAATCTTGGCCTGATCGGGCGTTACCACATCCATGATCACCCCGCCCTTTAACATTTGCGCCAGCCCTTTTTTAACTTCAAACGTTGCGACCTGCTGTTCCATAGTACCTCCAAGATATATTTTTACACTCAAATTCTACCACGCGCAGGGGTAAGGCACAATAAAACGTCTATGCTGATGCCACCAATAGTATTAAATGAAAGATAAATGAATTTTATAATTCATCCATATATTGGGTATCGTCCAGGGCGTCTTTAAGCTCCCGCACAGGCTTTGCATCTAACGCCCCAGCCGCCTGGGTGTCCGGTACTTTAGCTTCTGCAGCCCTGATCTCTTCCGGGTTGGCGCGGCGGGCCAGGCTCCACTTGCCGCAATGCTCACAGCGGTCAAACTTACCCACCACCAGGTTAATGCCCCAAACATGGCGCTGAAATGCCCGCCCGCAGCGCGGACATATGGCCGCCCCCAGGACACCATAGCTGCCTTCCCCCGGCTGGCTCCCGCTACTGGGTTTCTTCTTGATCACCAGCGCCTGGACGATGAAGAAAATCACCAATCCCAAAATGATGGCGCCGGCCAGGCCTCCAAAGATCCAGATCAAACTGCCCTGCTCTTCTTCCGGCGTGACAAAGATCAACTGTGTCGTTTTGGTCAGCTCCACCTGTCCATCTTGCAAGAAAACCCGCGCGCCCAATTCATGCCCGCCAAACCCATAGGTATCCGTATGGAACTGGTATCGAAACGGCGGCTGGTCAATGGCTGCCATCACATCATCATCAATCAAGAACTCAACCGACGCCACCTGGCTTTCGTCCCCGACCAGGCGGATCGTGAAGGTGCCCCTAACATTGTTCCCGGCACCATAGCCGAAATCTCTGCGCAGGCTAATCCCATAATCGCTTTCCTGTGCGCTGACCGGCCGGGAGAGGGCCAGCGAGAGGATGGTGATTACCAATAGTAGATATAAAAAACGAAACTTCTTCATGCGCTGTCCTTATTTCCAGCGGGTGAGGATATTTTCACGCTGAAAAATGCTCACGCCCAGGTAGATCATGCCAATATCCACCAGGGCCAGGCCGCTGATAAAGCTCAACATCATAAAAATATCAATCACAATCATCCCGGCCATCTGGGCAAAAAAGGCTGCCAATACAGGGACGATCAGCAGGACCGAGATCTGCTCTGCCACGCGCGGGTCATTCACCCGGGAGGACACGAACAGGGCAAAATTGACCGCGGCTATGGCCATCAGCGGTCCAGCCACCAGCACAGCCAGCAGCCAGGTCGGGCTGAGAATATAACCGATAACCGCGCGGCTGACTCCAATCAGCGGCAGGGCGATTAAGAAAATGCCAAACGAGAGCCAGCCCGCGAGGATGGCCGGGATGGCTGCCGCCAGGCTTTTGCCGGCCAATAGCTCAAAGGTTGAAATAGGCGTCGCCAGCAAGGGCTCCAGGCTGCGGGTGGTTTTTTCACCCACCACGCTGTAAGCCGCAATCGTCACCGGGATGATGACCGGGATCATCATGAACAATAACAGGAACATATTCATCATATACACCTGCATGCAGTCCTGCCCAGTCATATCCGGGCCGCATACAGACAAAAACTCCGCAGGCACATCCGCAAGGTCCCCGGCCGCATCAGGCCCCACAGATTGCCCCATGACAAAAACCATCACCAGGGGCAGGATCACAAAAATGATGGGGATGAAGATCATCGTGAACAGCACCATGCGGTTTTGAAAGACTTCAGCCCATTCTTTATCGATAATCGCCCAAATATGCTTCATGATCCTGCCACCTCATCCTGATTTTCACCCATCGTTTGCAGGTAAATCTCCTCCAGCGAGTGGCGCAGCTCGCCGACAAACTGGACATCCGCCCCAAGCGTGACTAAAGTCCGTATCACCTGGGGGTTCAAGGTTAGCGGGTCTTCAGTGGTCACCACGAACTTATTCTCGACCTGCGAGACCTCCTGCACACCAGGGATGCTTTCCAGCTGGGACAGCCAGGCAGGGTCCGCAGCACGCAGATGAAAGACCACTTTACGGCCGAACAATTTGAGGCGCAGGTTGTGGGGCGTATCCACCTCGATCAGGCTGGTGCGAAAGATGCCAATCCTATCGCACAGCTTATCAGCCTCGTTGAGGTTATGGGTACACATAAAGATCGTGCGTCCCTGGGTGCGCAGTTCTTCAATGAAGGAGCGCACCAATCGGGCAGCCTCCGGGTCTAAGCCGCTGGTTGGCTCGTCGAGGAATAATAAGCGCGGTTCGTGCAGCAGCGCCCGGCAGATGGCCAATTTTTGGCGCATGCCCTTGGAAAAACTGCCCACGGGGTCATTACGGCGCTCCCACAAGCCCAGCATCTGCAAGTATTTCTTTAACTGCCCCTCCACATCCTCTACATCGTACAGGTTTGCATAGATCGAGAGGTTCTTCAAGGCACTCAGCCGGTCATACATCCCCGGGCTTTCCGTCAGGATGCCCACCGAGCGGCGGATCTCCTGATCGTTAACGCCCAGGTCATACCCGCACACCCGCGCAGTGCCGGAAGTCGGCCCGATCAGACTGGTGAGCATACGGATGGTGGTGGTCTTCCCCGCGCCGTTAGGCCCTAAAAAGCCGAATACCTCCCCCTCCCTGACATTCAATGTCAGGTCCACTACAGCGGGGATGTCATCACCCTTTTTGATTTTAAAGATTTTTGTCAGCTGGTTGGTTTCAATCATTGCATTTCTCATTATAAGACCATTATCTAATTGCAAACAGACCCAATTATAATTCAGATAAATGCCAGCAGATAGGCAGCAATTCCAAATGCCACGGCCGCATTAAGCGAAGCTTTTGACCCAGCCATCGGTAAGAATAGCGCCAGGTCGCACAGGTCAAGCACCCCAGGGTCGACCCCCGCCTGCTCATTACCCACCACCAGTACAATCGACCCCCGATCTAAAAACTGGCTGTCAACTTCAAATACCGGCTGTGACCCCGCGGCCGTCTCCAGCGCCAGCAGGCGGAATCCCTCGGCGGTCAAGGCCTGAGCTAACCCCACAGCATCCAGGTGGGCAGACCAGGACAGATCTTCCTCTGCGCCCAGGGCGGTTTTTTGGAGGGCAGTGTTGTTCAAGGGGTTCGGCGTGATCCCGCACAAATACAGGTGAGCCGCGCCGACGCCATCTGCCGTGCGAAAGATCGCACCGGTATTGTGCGCGCTGCGAATATTATCCAGCAGCACCCGGATGTGTCGTTTTGGCTGAGCTTCGCCCGATGGCTGGCGATGCGCAAAGGCCTCTGCTGCGCGAACCATGGGCGCACCGCAGCGGGGACAATACGCCCCCCGATGCACCTTCGGATCGATCGGCATTCGCAGGTGACAATCTGGATGTGTGCATTGTCGGATTTCAAACATGATTGCGCTCCCATACCCGGCTGTAGAGAACAGGCTGACCACCGAGTTGAGTAAATTTTATCTTAAGCTGCTGCATTCCACTGAAAAACCCCAATAAAAACGCGCCCCCGGGGTTTCCGGGGCATTAAAAGCCAAACGCCTGGGTGAGGGGGGCACCCAGACGTTTGACATTGATAAATATAGCATAATTACTTATCTCTGACAAGATTTCGTGATGATAATCAGATTAGAGTATTTAAATTTCTCAGTATTCCAATTTAATTATTTTCTACCCTGACCGCTTGCGTGAAATATGGGAGATCAAGACCTGGGTGGGAAAATCGCGTTCTTGCGTGTCTACCAGGTAACCAGGCGCCCAAAAATCTTGGGACTGCTCACCCGCCTGCATGTCCGAAAAATCTCTGAAAATCCACGCCGAGGTCCATCGCCTGACGGCCAACAACGCCTTGCTAGTCAGGATTTCGGGAAAATCCACCAGTGTCCACTGGAGGTAGTCCGGACGGATTGCCAGGCCGCTTAATTCCCAGCCATACAGCGCACACAGCTCCGGCATCCACACCCGCAGGCGCTCCGCCAGCTCACCCAGCAAATAATGTGTGTTAACCCGGGGCACCAGGTAGAAGGTGGTATCAAACACAGTTGCGGCCAACTCGGCTAAATCTGCCAGCGTCTCATGTGCAGGGGGTGGCGCGTCCGGGTATGAGTCTTGCCCGCTGGCGCCGCCCTGGGCGGAAGGACCGGGTTGAAAGTGTGCGTCCAGGTCGTCCAGCTCTTGCCGTCCGGCCATCTCTCCCTGCAGGATGCTGACCAGGTCTTCCTCAGGCAGCGTCTTGGGGCCTAACGGGCGCCAGGCATTCACCACTGGCTGATCCGACGGCGGACGTTTCACCTCGTCATCAGGTTTGCCGCGATTCGGCCTTTTTGATGAATAGACTGACTTTTTAGACACCTCATCATCCTTTATGTGTTGAGGGGTATCAACTGCCAGATGCTATCCCGCCGGGTGGATGTAACCCTTGCTGCTGAGCCTGGCTGTGATGTGGATTGCAGGATAACTTGCAAGGATCGTTCCAAACGCCAACATCACCATCAAGATGGGGCTCAGATTCCTAAGTCTCGCAGATCAGGTTTTTCAAAACCTGGCGGGTTCAGAGCGGTGGTAAGGCATCAACGTTTTATACCAATGGCCGCACCAAGGCTGATCTGAGGCTGATCTTCCCTTGTATTATACAAGATTATGCTTTTTCTTCTCCAATCCTATCGGGCAGACCCTTGGTTCAGATCACCCACACCCTATCAATGCTTCCAATTGGCATCATCTCTTTCATTCTTTAGTGTGAACGTAGTATCATTAATAAAGGCAATTTTGATTCAGGGATGGTTGTCAGGTAAGATGACAGAACAGGCTTTTCACTAAAAAAAGGCTTGAACGTTGAACCTTTTATTATTGATATCAGGATTTGGGTTGGTCATCATATCAGGAGGTTAAAATGCCGCTTTCCAGAGAACAAAAGCAAGAAATGTTCTGGATCATGCTGCTCTCCAGGCGGTTGGATGAACGCGCCTGGGTGCTGCATCGCCAGGGTAAAATCGCTTTTCACATTTCAGGGATCGGTCAGGAAGCAGCACAGGTCGGTGCTGTGTATGCCATTGAAAAGGGCAAAGACTGGCTGGTCCCCTATTACCGTGACTTAGCTATGCTGATCGCCATGGGCATGAGCCCGGCCGAATTTGTAAAAAGCTTGATGGGCAAAGTCGGTGAACCCACATCCGGTGCCCGCCAGATGCCCAGCCATTTCAGCCTGCGCCGTGCCAATGTGCTCAGCCATTCCGCACCCGTGGCCACACAGTCACCACATGCGTCGGGTATTGGCCTGGGCATCAAACTGATGGCAAGGACGAGGTGGTCCTCACCACCATCGGGGAGGGTTCGACATCCCAGGGTGAGTGGTACGAGGCGGTCAACTTTGCCGCAATCCACAGCCTGCCCGTCATATTCCTCGTAGAAAACAATCAGTATGCCATCTCTGTCCCCCAAGAAAAACAGATGGCGGTCAGCAGTGCAGCTGATAAGGCTTGCGGTTTAGGTCTGCCAGGCATCGAGGTGGATGGGACACAACTGTTTGAAGTGTACGACGCCGTTGCAGAAGCCGTGGCAAACGCCAGGCAGGGCAAGGGACCAACGGTCATTGAGGCCAAGATGTATCGCCTGACCCCCCACTCCTCCGATGACGACGACCGGAGTTACCGCACCCGCGAGGAAGTTGAACATCATAAAAAGGAAGACCCGCTGATCGTGATGAAAGACCAATTGATTGAGCAAGGTCTGATGAGTGAAGAAGAATATCTCGAATTAGAAGATCAAGCCAAACAGAGGGTGGACGAAGCTGTCGAAGAAGCCACCAAAGCCCCCTATCCAAAAGGCAAAGAAGCAGCAACCCCGGTTTACGCTGAGGAGGTAAATTATGACTGAGATCACCATGATCGAGGCGATACGCCAGGCGATGGATGAGGAATTGGCGCGTGATGCGCGCGTCTTCGTGATTGGCGAGGATGTGGGCGTGCGCGGCGGTGTCTTTCGGGCCACCCAGGGCCTGTTTGAGAAATACGGCGAAGACCGGGTGATCGATTCGCCGCTGGCAGAATTGACCATTGTCGGTGTGGGCATCGGGGCGGCCGTGTATGGCAAGCGCCCCATTTGCGAGATCCAGTTTGCCGACTTTATTTTCCCGGCGTTCAACCAGATTGTCAGTGAGGCGGCCAAAATGTTCTACCGGTCCAACGGCCAGTGGGCGGTCCCCATGGTCATCCGTGCCCCTTATGGCGGCGGGATTGGCGGCGGGCTGTACCATTCACAAAGTGTGGAAGCCTTCTTCACCCAGGTGCCCGGGCTGAAGGTCGTGATTCCTTCTAACCCCTACGATGCCAAGGGGCTGCTCAAATCGGCGGTACGAGACCCAAATCCAGTGCTGTTCTTTGAGCCCAAAAAGGGGTACCGCCTGA
>JBLRWR010000041.1:0-12969 GCA_047921135.1 Candidatus Brevefilum sp. | reverse complement strand
ACTCGAAGATCCTCCCCTCATGGGGACGAGGAACCAACCTGTCAGTTAAAAGAAAAATGACCCTCCGGAGACTCGAAGATCCTCCCCTCATGGGGACGAGGAACCAACCTGTCAGTTAAAAGAAACATGACCCTCCGGAGACTCGAACTCCGAACCAATTGATTAAGAGTCAACTGCTCTACCAATTGAGCTAGAGGGCCATATTGAGAAACCCATTATAGCACACTCCACAAAGAATTTTAAGACCGCTAAGATTAAAGTTTTGCCGCTCAGCCGGAAAATGCCTGGGGGTTAATGGCCCGTAAAATCAGTATCATAGGTTTATTAACAGAACCGCATTTAAATTGACTTTACCCACCGCGCATGCTACAATCCCATATTGAACTGCAACAGGTACGATGGCTTTATTCGGCCACAGGTCTTATTTTGACGATTTTATTGGATCTAAAAAACTAAAACCCACTGCCCTGACCGGCCTGATGCCGCAGGGCTTTTTTAATGCCCCACACCTGGCGCAGCCATAAAATTGACCTCAAATGGGAACACCCATTTTAAAGTAAAGTTTTAAACAAAAAATAATAGCAACAACAGTAAAGGAAAAAATTTAAATGACAAACAATAAAATATTAAGGATCATCCCAATCGGGGGGCTTGGCGAAGTTGGGAAAAATATGACCCTGTATGAATACGGGAATAACATCCTCATCGTCGATGCCGGCATCATGTTCCCTGAGAACGACATGCTCGGGATCGATTACATCATCCCCGATTTCGAAAACTACCTCAAAGACAAACGCGACCGCGTGCGCGGGATCATTTTCACCCATGGCCACGAAGACCATATTGGCGCCATCCAGCATTTGCTGGAGATGGTCAACGCGCCGATTTACGCCACCAAGCTGACGCAAGGCCTCCTGGAGGTTAAACTCAACCGCCACGGCATGTCTGGCAAGGCTGATCTGCGCCAGGTGAATGCTGGCGACCAAATCCAAATCGGCCCCTTCAAAGTGGATTTCTTCCACGTCTGCCATTCGATCCCCGACGGTGTCGGCCTGGGCATCGAGACCCCGGCGGGTTTGGTCGTCCACACCAGCGATTACAAATTTGACCATACGCCGGTTGATAACTGGCCCACCGATTATGCCAAATTGGCGGAGTTTGCCCAACGGGGCGTCATGGCGCTGCTGGCCGATTCCACCAACGCCACCGAACCCGGTTGGACCCCTTCCGAGCGCACGATCGATAGCGGGCTAGACCAGGTCTTTGAATCCGCCAAGGGGCGCATCCTGGTGGCCACCTTTGCCTCGCTCATCTCCCGCATGCAACAGGTTGTAAACGCAGCAGAACGGCATGGGCGCAAGATTGCCTTTGCAGGCCGCAGCATGGTGGACAACATGAACATGGCCCGCGAACTGGGCTATGTAGACTTTCCCGAACGCCTGGTGATCTCCCTCGAGCAATCCCTGTCTATGCCCGATAACCAGGTTGTGATCATGGCCACCGGGTCGCAGGGCGAGCCCCGCTCGATTATGGGGCGCCTGGCCAACGGCACCAACCGCAAGTTTGATGTGCGCGAGGGCGATACCATCGTGCTCTCATCCCACCCCATCCCCGGCAACGAGGAACCGGTTTACCGCACCATCAACCAGTTGTTCCGCCGTGGTGCAGATGTGGTCTACGAATCAATTGCACCGGTGCATGTTTCTGGGCATGCCAGTCAGGAAGAGATCAAGCTGCTCCTCCACCTGGTCCGGCCCAAGTACCTGATCCCCATCCACGGTGAGCTGCGCATGCTCAAACAGCACGCCAGGCTGGCCAAGGAAGTCGGCGTACCCGAAGAGAACATCTGTGTGGTCGAAAACGGCCAGATCATCGAATTTGTGAATGGCGAGCTGCACCTGGCAGAGCGCATCCCGGGAGATTACATCTTTGTGGATGGCAGCGGTGTGGGTGTTGTCGATCGCAGCATTGTCCGCGAGCGAGAGTCCCTGGGCCAGGATGGCATCATGGTCGTCAACCTGTCCGTGGACGAAAGATCCGGCCAGTTGCAGAGCGAGCCAGAGATCCTCACCCGGGGCTTCATCCTGCCCGAGGAATTAGACCCCATGCTGGATGACCTCAATAAACAGCTCCGCAAAATCGTCCAGGCATCCGATGACAACCTCGAACATCAGGTCCTGCGCGCTGTCAAGTCATTCCTCTATCAAGAGACAAAACGCAACCCCTTCATTTTTGTGAATATCAACAACAATTAAGGCATCGACTATCCTAAAAACCCACAGCGAAGCAGCGAAACGCTTCGCTGTGTTTATTTAATCGCTGTTTAGGCCCTAGTCGCCAGACTAATAGGGTAAAATCGCCCACACGGAAACAAATTGCAGACCGTGAATACATTCTAATCACTAATTCGCTGGACCTCCGCCCTGCTGCTGCCCCTGGGCACCATCATCTGGTCGTGCCTGACGTACCGCATGGCCAATACCCCTCAGCACGATACTCGCACAAGTGAGCCAACCTGCCTGAAATGCGGCCGATCACAGCCAGGCAGCGACGCTTGTTTTGCCTACACCAGAGAGGCTGAGAATTTAAGGCAGCAGATAAAAAGTCAAACCCCCAGGGCAAAGCCCAACCAAGTTGAGACTGAAACCTACTTTGTGTGTGACTCCTGTGCCCAACGGTATTGGCGCTGGGAACTCATTCGCCAAAACCTGATCGGCCTCTCTTACCCGGTCTACCGCTTGGTAACCAGCATGTTTATGGGACAGAATAGGCTATTTACAAACTACCTTCTGGAAGGACTGGTGATGCTGCTCACCCTGGCTGGAACATTAGCAGCCTGGAACCTTTATCGCGCCCTGCGTGCCGGGCAAACACCGCAGACAGAGCTCAGAGACCGGGTGGCCATCGAAGCCCGCAAAACAACCTTGGGCAAGGGTTTTGGATATTACACCCGGGCAGGGATGCGCAACCTTTAAAAATGACCGGGGAGTTTTTTGGGCACATTTTAATCAAACCCCTCTGCTGCCTTAAAATACCAAGCTTTTTAAGGCGCTAATAGGAAAATTGAAAATCGACGTGCTATAATACCCTTAGCGCATACGTCTTGCGAAGCACTCTTTGAGCTGGGAATGAAAGCAAGGGCGCAATTTTTAACCAGGCCATCTGCTTCACGTAATTATAATTATGTCATTTGTCCACTTACACGTTCACTCCACCTATTCCATCCTAGATGGATTCAGCCAGATTAAACCCCTGGTTGCACGTGCTGCCGAGCTCGGCATGCCAGCCATCGCCCTGACGGATCACGGCACGATGTATGGCGCGGTTGAGTTCTACCATGCAGCAGTTAATGCGGGCATCAAGCCGATTATCGGCCTGGAAACCTACCTGTCTGCCCGCAAGATGACCGAGCGTGATCCACAACGTGACAAAGAACGCAGCCATCTGCTTCTGCTGGCAGAGAATATGGATGGGTACAAAAACCTGCTAAAAATCGCCTCAGCATCACAGCTGGAAGGCTTTTATTACAAGCCGAGAATCGACCGTGACTTCCTGGCAGAGCATAACGAAGGCCTGATCGTAACCTCGGGCTGTTTTTCAGGCGATATCCCCCGCTTTCTAAGAAACAATGAGCTGGAAAAAGCAGAGCAATCCCTCAAATGGTATCTGGATATCTTTGGCCGGGACCGTTTTTTCCTCGAACTTCAATCGCATGCGGTGCCTGGGCTGGCCCAGGTCAACCAGCAGCTTATTCAGCTTGGCCAGCGCCATGATGTTGGTTTTGTGGCCACCAATGATGTCCACTATATCAAGCCTGAAGATGCTCGCCTGCAGGATATCCTCCTCTCCATCCAGACGGGCAGCCTGATCACAGATCCGGATCGAATGCGCATGGAAGATGACACCTACTACTTGCGCACACCGCAGGAGATGCAAGAGCTCTTTGGGCATATCCCGGGCGCGATCGACAATACCTTACTGATTGCCGAAAGGTGTAATGTAGACCTGGGCCGTAAGGGGTATCACCTGCCGTTGTTTACCGTCCCAGAAGGCTACACGGCTGCCAGCTACCTCCGGCACCTGTGTGAACAGGGGTTGCAGCGCATTTATGGCGAGCACGCGCAGGACGAACCCATCCAGGAACGTTTAGATTATGAGCTGGAAGTGATCCATAACATGGGCTTTGATGCCTACTTCCTGATCGTGTGGGATCTGTGTCAGCATGCCCAACAGCGCGGCATCTGGTACAACGCCCGGGGATCGGCAGCAGGCTCCCTGGTGGCTTATGTGCTGGATATCAACCTGATTGACCCCATCGAACACGACCTGATGTTTGAACGCTTCCTGCAACGAGGCCGGGTGAGCATGCCCGATATCGACCTGGACTTCCAGGACGACCGCCGGGCTGAGATGATGCAGTATTGCGCCGAACGGTATGGCGAGGACAAAGTTGCCCAGATCATCACCTTTGGCACCCTGGGTGCTCGCGCCGCCATCCGCGATGTCGGCCGCGTGATGGATATCCCCATCTCTGAAGTTGACCGGGTGGCAAAACTGATCCCGGCTATACCCGGCAAGCCCGTCACGATCCAGGAAGTCTTAAAAGATTCCAGTGAATTGCAGGCGCTGTATCAATCGAGTGATTTTTACCGCGACCTGATCGACACCGCCAGCAAGATGGAAGGCACTGTGCGCAATGCCGGTACCCACGCGGCCGGCGTGATCATCACAGATAAGCCGATCATTGAATATGTACCCCTGCATCGCCCGACCAGCCACAGCGATGACAACCCCGTTAATGTCATCACCCAGTATGAAATGTCGGTGGTGGATAACCTCGGTTTGTTGAAGGTGGACTTCTTAGGCCTGGTCACCCTGACCATCATGGCGCGGGCCTGTGAGCTGATCAAGCAGCGCCATGGTAAATCCTATGACCTGCGCTCGATCCCCATTGATGATCCGCAAGTGTTTGAGTTTATCAGCCAGGGCCACACCACCGGCATGTTCCAGCTGGAAGGCACGGGCATGACCCGCTATATCATGGAGATGAAACCGCAAGAGCTGGCCCACGTGATCGCCATGATTGCCCTGTACCGCCCCGGGCCCATGCAATTCATCCCGCAGTATATCAACCGCATGCATGGCAAAGAAAAGCCCGCCTATCCGCATCCTGCGTTAGAGCCAATCTTCAAAGATACCTTTGGCATCCCCATCTACCAGGAGCAGATCATGCAAGCGGCCATGCAGCTGGCGGGGTATGAAGCCAGCGCAGCAGATAGCTTGCGCAAGGCAATTGCCAAAAAGCAAAAAGCCCAGCTGGCCAAACACCGAAAAACCTTCATCCAGGGCGCTCAGACGCACAGCCAGGTCAGCCCCAAAGACGCCGAACGGATCTTTGAAGACTGGGAAGAATTTGCCCGCTACGGCTTCAATAAAAGCCATGCCGCTGATTACGGCGTGATCGCCGTGCAAACCGGTTACCTGAAATACCATTACCCGGTCGAATACATGACGGCACTGCTCTCGGCGTGGAAGAATGATGTGGCCAAAGTGGCCACCTATGTGGCCGACTGCCGCACCCTGGGGATCGAAGTCCTGCCGCCGGACGTCAACACCAGCGGTTACGACTTCACCATTGAAGACCGAGAAGAAGGCGGGCCAGCCATCCGGTTTGGCCTGGGGGCCATTAAGAACGTGGGCCAAAACCCGGTCTACCTGATCATGGACGCACGCCAGGAAGGCCCCTTCGTGGACCTGACCGATTTTGCCCATCGGGTAGACCTGCGCCAGGTGGGGCGCCGACCGCTGGAATGCCTGATCAAGGTCGGCAGCATGGATGCATTTGGCTCCCGCCAGGCCTTGTTGTATAGCCTGGATGCCATCATGTCCGTTAGCAGCAGTTATTTTCGGGCCAAAGAAGCCGGCCAGATGATGCTGTTTGACGCTTCAGATAAAATCGATGACACCATTGAATTGGTCGAACCCCCTTACATCAACAAACGTGAAGAGCTGATCTGGGAGCGTGAACTGATCGGCCTGTTTGTCTCCGACCATCCCCTCAGTCCATATCAAAAGACCCTCTCACAACGAGTGACCCATTTTTCCCATCAGCTGGCAGAGGTTGGTGATAAAGAAGCCGTTACCGTCGCCGGCATGGTCAATCGTTTCCGCCAGCACCAGACCAAAAACGGCAAGAACATGGGGTTTGTCACCCTGGAAGACCTGTTTGGCAAGATCGACCTGGTGATCTTCCCGCAAACCTGGGAACAATTCCATCACCTGGTGGATGAGGACAAAGTCCTTTTAGCTGAAGGCCGGGCGGATTTATCCCAGGGTGAGCCCAAGGTATTGGCGAACAACCTGACCCCGGTCTCACTGGAGGATCTGGACCGCGACCATCCGGGTGATCTCGACGAGCCCCCGTTTGACGATGATGATTTGCTGGAGGACTTTCTGCCCGAACTCCCAGACCAGGCACCGCACGCCGCCCCACCGCCAGCAGCCCGAGAAACTGAGGCTGATCCTGTTGCACAAGCGGGCATTCTTGAAGCGGAGCCCACCGTGACGGCGCCATCACAGGCGGCACCTCACGCCAAATTTGAGAACAATAAGGTGAGCAGCGTTAAACAACCCCAGGATGCCCATGCCGCTCAAGAACAGCCACCCACACCCGAGCGTCCCGCGCCAAAACCATTCCATGTGCTGCACATGCCCCTGACCAAGCCCGAACCGCTACCACGGGCAGATCAAAAGCCACGCTGCATCTACATCACGCTCAGCACTTGCGGTGATAAAAAACAGGATGTGCGCCGGTTGCGCCGCATCCACGATATCCTCGTCTCCCGGCCCGGGCGCGATCAATTCGCCTTCCGTGTCAGAGAGAATGGCTACTGGTTTGAGATCAACTTCCCCAACGTGACCACCGGCCTGACGGATACCCTCATCCAGAAATTAAAGGGCTTGATGGGCGATCAGAACATTGACATCGCCCAACAGCCATAAAACAAAGCTGTCTTGGGCTATGCAGCCGATCCATAATCCCCCAGCAAGTAAGGCAGATTTCAGGCCCAGCGCTTATTTACTAACACAATCTGATTCGGTAAAATCCAATCGGATAAAATCACTTTTCATTGGATAAGGTATGCCTCGCATCGATATAGACTTAAATCCAATCACCTTTATCACTGTAGACGCCATCGGACAGCCCGGTGAACGTGTCTTTTACCTGCAGGGTAAAACCGCTGACCAGGTGGTCACGTTGCTGGTCGAAAAATACCAGATTCAGACCCTGGCGCTGGCTATTGAGAACCTGATGGCAGAATTACAGGAGAAAGCGCCCGAGTTGATTGATGCATCGCCAGATTATGATGAGGAAGCGATGATGCTTGAACCGCCTCTGGATCCCTTATTCCGCGTAGGCGAATTGAGCCTGGGATACCAACCAGAACAGGACGTGTTGGTGTTGATTGCCAAGGAAGTGCCTACCGCCCTGACCGAATCAGAAGAAGACCTGAGCGAAGTGCGCTTTTGGTGCACACGCTCACAGCTTTGGTCAATGGGCCGCTGGGGCATCGAGCTGGCCAGCCGGGGGCGCCCCGTGTGGCCCTCCACTGGCGAACCCATCCTGCCGCCAGGCGAATTCTCCCCCAAGAACAACGGTCACAAGACCACCCCCTGACACACATCTCATCATGGATAAAACCGAAGTCCTCACCGCTTTGGGGCAGGGCACCCTCCGCCTGGAAGGCCAGTTTATCTATGGATCCAATTACACCTTTATGGCCCTTTGCCGGTATGGGGATGTAAAGCTAAAAACAGTTTATAAACCCCTGCGCGGCGAACGCCCCTTATGGGATTTTCCCCAACGTACCCTTGCCCGACGGGAAGTTGCTGCCTACCTGGTCAGCGACGCCCTGGGGTGGAACCTCGTCCCGCCAACCGTGTTCCGGACCAGGGGCGCACCTATGGGACCAGGCTCCTTACAATTATTCATCGACCACAACCCCGAACATCATTACTTTAATTTCGACCAAAGCCAGCAGCAACACCTGCCCCAAGTGATGCTGTTTGACTTGCTGATCAATAACGCCGACCGCAAAGGGGGCCACCTGCTGATCGACCCGGAAGGCGAGCTGTTCCTGATCGATCACGGCCTCAGCTTTCACGTGGAAGACAAGCTGCGCACGGTAGTTTGGGACCACGCCGGGCAGCCCATCCCGCCTGAGCTTTGCCAGGACCTTAACGCCATCCTCCCGGAACTCTCTCCCGGGGAAAGCCTGTTCAACGCACTGCAACCCCACCTGCTCACTGAGGAAATCGCTGCCCTGCAAAGGCGGGCGCGGGACCTGGCCGAGAGCGGTCAATTCCCCCTCCCGCCAGAGGACCGGCGGGCGTATCCCTGGCCATTGGTATAATCGGAGGCATATGCAACCACAAGACACTTACATCATCCACAATACAAGCCAAATGCTAACCCTGGCAGGTGGACCACAGCGCGGGAAAGATTTGGGCCAGCTGGGCTTGCTGGAAAACGGGGCGGTACTCATCCATGCTGGCCGCATCCAGACTGTCGGCCCCAGCGGGGACCTCCTCCGAGCATATCCTGATGCCACCAGGTATGATGCGGGCGGCAGGGTGGTCATGCCCGGGTTTGTCGACCCACACACCCACCTGGTATGGGCTGGTGACCGTGCGGATGAATTTTCACTGCGCCTGCAGGGTAAGTCCTATATGGAAATTCTGGCGATGGGCGGCGGCATCCTCTCCACGGTGCGGGCAACCCGCGCCGCCACGGTGGATGACCTGGTGGCACAATCCCGCCAGCGGGCCCGGGCGGCCTTTCGCCATGGGACCACCACGATGGAAGTGAAAACCGGCTATGGGCTGACCCTCGAAAGCGAAATTAAACAGCTCCAGGCTGTCCTGGCACTGGATGCAGAAGGCCCGCTGGAGCTGGTGCCGACTTTTTTAGGCGCCCACGCCGTGCCCCCGGAATTCAAGGAGCACCCGGATGACTATGTGGACCTGCTCTGCCAGGAGATGCTGCCCGGGGTGCATACCTGGTGGCGCAGTGAGGCCTCCGGCCGCCCGCTGCCCTTTGTGGATGTGTTCTGCGAACGAGGCGCTTTTGACCTGGCCCAATCGCGCCGGATATTGGAAACTGGACAAAAGCTCGGATTCCCCCTCAAGATCCACGCCGATGAGTTTGAAAACCTGGGCGGCGCCGCCCTGGCTGCACAATTGGGTGCCGCCTCTGCAGATCACCTGGTGAAGACCTCGGCGGCGGACATACAAGCCCTGGCAGCCTCACAGACGGTGGCCGTCTCGCTGCCCGGGACGCCCTTTGGCCTCAATGAGGAAGAATACACCCCAGCCAAAGCACTGCTAGAAGCAGGGGTCATTCTGGCATTGGCAACCGACACCAACCCGGGCACATCCTGGTGTGAATCGATGCCCTTCATGCTGGCGCTGGCCTGCCGCAAGATGGGCCTGACACCTGCCCAGGCCATTGGAGCTGCCACAATCAACGCGGCTGCTGCCCTGGGCCTGCAAGACAGCATCGGATCCATCGAACCAGGTAAGCAGGCCGATCTGCTCATCCTGAATGTTAACAATTACCAGCATCTTGGCTACCGTTTCGGCACCAATCTTGTATCTACAGTGATCAAACGGGGCAGGCTTTACCCGGTCGACTAGCCTGCGCTTAAAATCACGACGCTGACCGACGCGGTTAACCATGATAAATAGCTTTCAGAACTTACCTTCCCTGGTGGTGATTGGGGCAGCCTTGCTGGCAGGCCTGTTGATCCTGCGTTTTTTCTTTAAGTTTGCCTGGAAGTTCGTCCGGGTGGCTTTGATCCTGATTTCGATGATCCTGATTGCCGGTTATTTTCTCGGGTATCTGGATATCATCATCCGGTAAACGAGCATAAGTGGAGAGTTGTATTGTTGAAACATATCACCTTTGAAGAAGCACAAAACTGGTACCGTGAAGCAGATCCGGTCCACGATTTTGACCATGTCCTGCGGGTTTACCGGATGGCCGAGCGCCTGGCCAAGGCCGAAGGCGCGGATTTAGCCATCGTGCAGGCGGCTGCCTGGCTGCATGACGCCCGCGGTAGCGCCCCGGGCAATGATGGCGCCGAGCGCGCAGCGCATCACCTGGCCTCAGCCGAGTTTGCCGGCCAGGTGCTGCACGAAAAGGGCTGGCCGCCTGATCAAATTCAAGCTGTTCAACACTGCATCCGCGCCCACCGCTTCCGCAGCCAGGGTGAAGCGCCCCACACGTTGGAGGCCAAGGTGCTCTTTGATGCCGATAAACTGGACGTGCTGGGGGCGATTGGCGCCGCCCGCACCATTGCCTACGCCGCCCTGGATGGCAAACCGGCCTATGCTGAACCCTCAGCTCAGTTCCTAAAAACTGGGCAAAAAGAACCCGGTGAACCGCATTCCTCCTACCACGAATTTCTGTTCAAGTTGCGCAATGTCAAAGACCGCCTGTTCACCGAAAGCGGCCAGGCGCTGGCCGAGGCGCGCCACGCCTACATGGTCACTTTTTACCAGCAGTTGCAGGCAGAAGTGCGCGGCGAACGCTAAATCAACCGGGCGATACCATCTGGAAAGGATTTCGAACCTATCCCCTATGGTAAAATTCAGGGTACGCAACCCATCACACAGCCAAAGCTGATGAGCTGGCTCCCTCACCAAATGTACTGGCTCAGTCCTTGATGCAGGATCCGCATTGAGGTGCCGAGATTGACCAAAACCATGCCAAAACTTGCTGTCATCACCATCAACCATAACCACGGGGAGATGCTCAAAAAAGCCATCGAGTCTCTCCACAAACAGGAGACTCCGGAGCCCTTTTCGGTATTTGTGGTCAACAACACGCCGGATATGGCCACAAAAGCATGGTTGAACAGTGCCCATCCCGGGGTGCAGGTGCTTGAGAACCCCCAGCCGCAGGGATTTGCCCGCAACATCAACCAGGTTATCACTCAAAATCCAAATTATGACTTCTTCTTATTGCTCAACCCGGATGTGATCTGCCAGCCAGGGATGATCGCGGGATTGCTGACCGCAATGGCAGAGGATCCGCACATCGGCGCCGCCGGGCCTGAGCTGCTCAATTTTGACGGCACTATCCAGCCCTCACGCCGCCGCTTTGCCTCCTTCTGGGTCCTGATGTACCGCGCCCTGCATATTGATGCAGTCTTCAAAAACCTGCCTGCCGTCGAGCATTACCTGATGACCAGGGATACATTTGAGGGCCTCACATCCGTGGACTGGATCACCGGCGCCGTCATGCTGCTCCGTAAACAAGCCCTCGACCAGGTAGGGTTGATGGACGAACGCTTCTTCCTGTATTTCGAAGATGAAGACCTGTGCTGCCGGATGTGGCAGCAGGGCTGGAAGGTGTGTTACACCCGCTCAGCCCAGGCTTATCATGCCCACCTGGCGGCAGGCCGCAAGAAAATCCTCAGCAAAGCCAATTTTCACCATCTGCTCAGCGCAATTAAAATGCTCATCAAATACCGGGGTAAAATTAGCGCATGCACAGAAAGATAAACGACCGGACGAATTAAGTTCAGCATGGACAACAACCACAACACCCAAAGAATGCAAACAGCCCTGCTTGAAAACCGCAGCTCAGTGGTCAACGTGCTGCTCGTGCTCCTGGATATCATCACCATCAGCGGGGCTGTGTTCATTGCGGCTACCATCCGCTTCCTGCTGCAACCCCTCATGGGCGGGCTGGTCAACTGGTCGCTGATCCTCAACAGCCTGATCTTTTACGTTCTCTTCAACGTCCTCCTGGCCTGGCTGAACGGGCTTTATCCCGGGTTTGGGTTGGCCGCCGTCCAGGAGATGCAAAAAATCCTTTATGTGGTCAGCCTGGCATCTATCTTCCTGGGCATGGTTCTCTTCCTGCAGCAATTGGGAATGGCCTATTCCCGGTCCATTTTTGTCCTGACCTGGTTCCTGTCCGTGCTGTTTATGATGTTAGGGCGCTTCGCGCTGCGCAACCGTTTCAGCCGGTTTTATTGGTGGGGCATACCGATGATCATCATCGGGGAAAAAGCGCACATCGAACCGATCATCGAAAAGCTGATCCAAACTCGGCGGCTGGGCTTTCGGCCGGTGTATTACTTTGACCCGCATTCGCCAACCAAAGACGCGATCTTAGGCGTCCTGCCCATCGAAAACCACCAGGCGCTGCAAGAGCTTGTCACGCAGTCAAAAATCAAGCATGTGATTCTCACCGACCCGGTGACCGACTTCAACACGGATGATTACCAGTGGATGCGGGATGTGTTCCCCAACATCCTCTTCATCCTCGATACCGCGCCTTTTGGCTCCCTGTGGGTTCGCACCATCGATATGCACGGCACCCTGGCGGTTGAAACCAACTATCATCTGCTCAACAAGCAAGAGACGATCATCAAACGGGTCTTCGACATGATCCTGACCCTGCTGCTGCTGCTGGTCACCTGGCCGATTTTTCTGATCCTGGCCTTGCTGGTGCGGTTCGACTCCAAGGGGCCCATCCTTTACGCCCAAAAACGCCTGGGGCAGAACGGCGAGCTGTTTGACAGCTATAAATTCCGCACCATGTTCGAAAACGCGGAAGCAAAGCTGCAGGATGTCTTATCCGCCGACCCAGAAGCTTACCGGGAATATGAGAAATATCACAAGCTGGCCAACGACCCCCGGGTGACCAGGGTGGGCAAGTTCTTGCGCCGCTACAGCCTGGACGAGCTGCCCCAGTTCATCAACGTGCTCAAAGGGGATATGAATTTGATCGGGCCGCGCAGTTACCTGCCCAGGGAACTTCCCCATATGGGCGCGTATGCCAAGGTGATCCTGAAGGTGAAACCCGGCATCACCGGCTGGTGGCAGGTGATGGGGCGCAATGCCACCTCCTTCAAGGAACGCTTGCAGCTGGATGAGTACTATATCAGCAACTGG